>CAZPYZ010000171.1:0-7939 GCA_964590215.1 uncultured Dehalococcoidia bacterium
CTGTGAGACCAACGGGATGGCGGGGGGGAGACGGGAACGGGGCGAGGGTGGCCCCCAGGTGATCGACCGGGCGTTGGCGCTGGGGATCCATGGCGAGGTGGTGGATGGCACGAGACTGGCGTCGGTGTGCGACGCGGCGGAGCGGGCGGTGGACCGGGTGCGAAGCACGGGGGAGCCCGTCTTCCTGCAGGTGATGAACGGGCAGACGTGGCCAGGCCACGGCGGGGGCACCGGGGCAAACCTGCCCGGCGGCGACTTCGACCTGGGGTGGGCCTACGAGCCGTCATCGGGGCCCGAAGTGCTGCGGCCCTGGCTGGAGACCAGCGACCCTATCTCGATATTGGTGAGGGAGGCGGACCGGTCCGGGACGGTCACCCGCATGTCCGCAGAAGCGCTGGACATGGAGGTTCGGGCCGAGGCTGCGGCTGCGGGGCAGTTTGCGCTGGAGAGTCCCTTCCCCCCGGCGGAAAGAGCGCTGGACCACATGTTTGGGGATAGGAAGTGAGGAAATAAGGAAATGAGGGGGGAGGGGCGGCGGAACGGGCATTGGAGCATGGGTTTGGGCAGTGGGAGTGAAGCGGGCTGAAGCCCGCGCTACGAACCATTAGGCAGGACGACGATGGCTGAGATGACCTTTGCCGAGGCGGTGAATCAGGCGATCATGGAGATCATGGAGCGGGAGCCGCGGGCGATTCTGATTGGCGGGATCGGGGGGCCGGCGCGGCAGAAGTTCCCCAACCGCGTGAAGGACCCGCCCATCGCAGAGCTGGGCTATTGCGGGATCGCGGCGGGGGCGGCGATGACGGGGTTGCGGCCCATCGTCAGCGTCGGCACGGGAACGTTCATCTACGAGGCGCTGCCGCAGGTGCTGAATGAGGCGATGGTGGCCCGCTATGGAAGTGCGGGCCAGGTGACCTGCCCGGTGGTGTTCCATATCCGAGCGGGGATCCGCGGTGCGGGCGCCCTGCAGCACTCCGCCTCGCCGCAGCCGATGTTCTGGAACACGCCTGGGATCCAGATCGTGGCGCCGGCGACGCCGGCGGATGCAAGGGGATTGATGCTGACCGCCGCCTTGCGCAGCCAGGATCCTACGTTGTTCATCGACCACCAGCGCCTGGCGGGGTTGCGGGGGCCGGTGCCGGAGAGCGATGGTGAGGTACCTTTTGGGGTGGCGGCAGTGAGGCGGGAGGGAAGCGACGTCAGCATCATCGCCTGCTCGATCATGGTTCCCAGGGCGCTGGAGGCGGCGGAGCGGCTGGCTCGGGAGGATGGCATCTCGGCCGAGGTAGTGGACCTGCGCACCCTGGTGCCCCTGGACAAAGGGGCGATCCTGAAGTCCGTGGCCAAGACCGGCCGGGCGGTCATCGCGGATGAGACCCAGCGAAGCTGCGGAGTGACCGCGGAGCTCGCCGCGGTGCTGGCGGAGGAAGGGTTCCAGCACCTGCGGGCGCCGGTGCGGCGGGTGGCCATCCCGGACGTCCACATCTCCTTTGCCAAGACCGAGGAGGACTATGTGACGCCGAGCGCCCACCACATCGTGGCGGCGGCGCGGGAGATAGTGAGGAAGTCAGGAAATTAGGAAGTGAGGAAGTAAGGGGGGCCGCGAGCTGCTTGCCTTCATGTTCCGGGACCTGTTCTGGTCGTCGCCGCAGACGAGCTTCGTGGTTCAGCCGCTCACGGTCCTCATCGGCGAATCGTTGAGGGGGCGGTTTCGCCTCCCCGACATTCGGTTCCTCCCGCTGCTGCCTTGGGGTTATCTGCAGTACCGCCTCTGCGGCGACTACCGCAGCGGCCTGGGCGGTGGTTCCCGGGGGATGCAGGGTTTTCCAGACCACCTGGTGACCACGGGACCCTACGCGTACACTCGTAACCCCATGTACCTGGGGCACCTGATCTTCTCGCTGGGTCTGGTGCTTGCTTTTCGCTCACCCATTGCCGCGGTGTTCGCCCTCTCCAGGGTGGTGTACTTCGCACGGCGGGTGCAGCGGGACGAAGAACGGCTGACGGGCCGCTTCGGGGACGAGTACCGGGCTTACAAGAGCCGGGTCAAACGCTGGGTTCCAGGGGTGTTCTAACACCTGGTCAAAGGGCTCGCACCGCGGCCTCAAGCTGGGCCGTGGCCTCCCAGTGGTCTACGCCATGGTCGAAGACCAGGGGCCGGCCGAAGCGGACCTCTGCGTGGCCGCGAGAGAAGAGGGACGTCCCATCCCAACAGCTTCCCCTCTGGAGCAGCACCCGGACGGGCACGACCGAGGTATGGCTCTCGGTAACGATGAGTCCGGCGCCGGGCTTGAAGGCCTTGATATCGCCTCGTGTATGGTACCCCTCAGGGAAGATAAGCACAGACCAGTCCCAGTCCAGTAACTGGCCCAGGTGCTCCAAGCTGGCGCGCACGGATCCCTCCCGGGAAAAAGGAAAGGCGTTTCCAAAGAGAGGAGCGCCCCAGCGCCAGAAGCGATGTCCAAAGACGTCGTCGGCCGCGGCCGCGGGCGAGAGGCGCCACAGCCAGCGAATGGGAAGGGCATAGAAGATGAGGGGGTTGTCCATCACCACGTTGTGATTGGCCGCAAAGAGGACCGGGCCTTTCAAGTCCCGCAGGTTCTCCCACCCTCGCACCTGGATCCGGTAGAAGAGACGAAGTGCGGGGAATATGACCGCGTACTGAGCAAAGGCCCGGAACAGCCGGACGGGCAGCGCACGCGGCCACTTTGGGAAAGGGAGTTGTTGGACCCTGGTCTCGGACCGGACCAGGGTCTCCAGTTCCCCCAGGGTCATCTCGGGCCCCACCTGGGTCTCGTCCATGTAGACGCCCAACTCCAACTCGATGGCGGAGAGCAACTCAACACGCCCCAGAGAATCGAGGTTCAGGTCGAGCCCCAGGGTCTTGTCGGGCGTAAGCTCGCTCATGGGGAGCGAGCACGCCATGGCCACGACCCGTTGCAGATCGCTGGGGGTCGGGTGGCCCTCACCCTGAACCTCCCCCTCAGGGAGAGGGGATCGTTGCGAACCTCCCTCCCCTTGGGAGAAGGGGGATTTCTGAGGCGGGAGCAACCCCTCCAGCACTGCTGCTTTCTTGACCTTCAGGGTGTGGGTACGGGGAAAGTCGTCGTCAGGCCAGATAGTGAAGCCCCGGACACGCTGGTGGGGAGCCAGGGCCTGGTTCACTGCTCGTACCGCCGTCTCAACCCGACCGACTTGTTGGTGGTCGTCGCTCTGCTGCGTTGGGAGATCATCCAGCAGAAGGGCGGCATGGACCTCGATCGTTGCGTTCCTGGGTAACCCTAAGACCGCGCAGTCCCGCACACCTGGCTGCTTGCGGAGCAGGTTCTCGATATCCTCCGGGTAGACGTTCTCACCACTGGCGAGGACGATGAGGTCCTTCTTTCGTCCTCGTAGATGCAGGAACCCCTCCTGGTCGAGGTAGCCGAGGTCGCCCGTCCGGTACCAACCGTCTTCGAAGGCGGCCGCAGTGGCCTCGGGATTCTGCCAGTAGCCCCGAGTGACATTAGGCCCTCTGATGAGGATCTCGCCGTCGCCCGCGATGCGAATCTCCTGACCGGGGAGGGCCTTGCCTACTGCACCGTTCCTCCGAGCCCGGAAAGAATCAGTTGAGATGACGGGAGAGGCCTCGGTGGCCCCGTATCCCTGAAGGACGTGGACGCCCAGGGCGCGCCAGTTGGCGGCGAGCGCTGGGTCGAGATAGGCGCCACCCGAGATGAAGAGGTTAAGGCGGCCACCGAGCTGGTGGTGCACGGAGGCGAAGAGGAGTCGCCGCAGGGGCATAGGCAGCCGAGCGGCAAGGCTCAGGAGCAAGGGCCAGTATCCTTCCCTGCCCCCAGCCCGCACCTCGCGATGGATGGCGTTCATGAACAGATCCAGGACCTGGGGCACCAAGACCACGGTGGTTATCGCGTGCTCCCCCATGGCCTTGAAGAGGATACGAGGCTGCCGGCTGACGGGATAGTACACTGTGGCCCCGCCCAGGAGAGGTGCAAAGAGCCCGATGGTTTGCTCCAGCATATGACTCAACGGAAGCAGAGACAGGAGGCGGTAGCTGGGGAGCACGGGGACCAGCCGAGTGACCGCGAGGACATTGGCCAGAATATTGCGATGAGTGAGCATCACACCCTTGGGGTCGCCTGTGGTGCCGGAGGTGAAGATCACCTCGGCCAGATCGTCGGGTTCGGGAGCGGATCCTGGCCAGGCCGCTGGGGCCGCCTCCAACTCGCCCTCCAGCTCCTCGAGCAAAAGGACGGGGAGCTTGATGCTCGAGAGGCCCTCGGGGGTGTGGCGAGAAAGGAACGCGAGCCGAGCAGCGGTCTGCTGGACTACCTTGTCAACGAAGTCGGGGGCGCTGCGGAGGTCGAGCGGTACGACGATCAGGCCCGCTCGCAGACAGCCGAAGAGGGCCACCACCCACTCTGGCCGGTTAGGTGCCCAGATAATGACCCGCTCTCCCCGTGCCAGCCCTCGCTGCTCCAATACGGAGGCCAGCCGCCCGGAGTAGTCCCACAGCCGCGCGTAGCTCCAGCGTTGCTGCCGGATGCCCGGCTTGATGACGAGGGCTGTAGCGTTGCCGAACCGCTGGGTGGACTCTTCCAGAAGATCAGTCAGGGTTTCCATAACGCTCCTGGCTGTACTGCGGAGGCCTGCCTCCCCGTGTCACGCCTGAGAGTCCTCGACGGGTGCACCAACCGCTCACCCGAGCCGCTCTGCCAACTCCCGCAGCATCCGGCCTGCCTGGCGGCGAATCGGCGGGAAGTGGCTGAAACAGAGGACCTCGAAGTCGAGGCCCGCCATGCGCTTGATGGACTCCTTGGCCAGGGCCATGTCTGTGGTGAAGATCGGGCTGGGCAGGCCGATCCTCCCGCCGCGGCATTCCAGGGCGTCGCCGACGAGGAGGACGCCGTGAGCCGGGAAACGGAGGCTTATGCTGCCGGGGGTGTGGCCGGGGGTATGGACGACCTCCATACCCTGCAGCACCTCGAGCCTGTCCCCATCCCGGAGCCTCAGGTCCACCGCCGCAGTCGGCGGGGCCGAGATCGCAGCCAGGGGAGCGGTGATCCAGGCGAGTATTGGGTGGGTGAAGGGGTTGGGGTGGGGGCAGGCGCCGCTCATGCAATCAGCCTCGGCGTCGTGGACGGCGAGACGCGCCGATGAGAGGCCTCGAAGCCGGGCGAAGGCGCCGACGTGGTCGGTGTGGCAATGGGTCGCGATGAGGTGCCCGATGTCCTGCGGCGCCCTCCCGAGTTGGGCCAGGGTGGCGAGAAGTCTCTTATGGCTGCCCCGGAGCCCGCCATCCACCACGGCTACGCTGTCATCCAACACGAGGTAGGGGCTCGCGCTGAAGAGGCGGGGCAGCTGGTAAAGGCCGGGGACGATCTCGACGGGCTTCACGACGGGTCCAAAGTCCAAAGTCCAAGGTCCAAAGCACCGCTCCACCCGTGCAGGCAAGGGGCGCCTGCGCTACATCCGGCGACGAAGTCAACCCCGGGGAATGGCGCCGCTCCAGGGCTTGATGGTGATCCCGCCGTCCATAACGATGGTCTGGCCGGTGACGTAGCTGGAGAGATCGGACAGCAGGAAGAGGGCGACTTTGGCCACCTCGGTCTGGTCGCCGTAGCGGCCAAGGGGGATGATCTTCCCCGCCTCGGCTTCGGACTCCGCAGAGTGATTGTTGCGGTCGGTGCGGGTGGAGCCGGGGGCGATACTGTTGACCCGAATGCCCAGGGGGGCCCATTCGATGGCCATGGTCTTGGTCAGGGAAATAAGGGCGGCCTTAGCAAAGCCGTAGGCGGCGTGGTTGGTGGAGGCGTGCAGGCCCGACACGGAGCTAACGTTCACTATCGCACCGCCGTGGCCGGCTGCCTGCAGGGTGCGGGCGAAGGCAGTCTCGCAGTAGAGGTGGTGGCGCAGATTGCGGGAGAGGACCGTCTCGAGCTGCTCCTCGGTCATCTCCATCAGGCTCACGTACGTGTTGCGACCGACCATGTTCATCAGGAGGTCGAGGCCACCCAGAAGGCTGTCAGCCTGGGCCACGGCGCGTTCGGCCTCGTCGCGGCGGGTGACATCCGCGGTAATAGCGACCGCTTTGATCTCAGCGGCGACGGCATTGGCTCGATCAGGCTCCAGGTCGACGACGGCGACCTGGGCGCCGGCTTGGGACAGGAGTCGCGCGGTGGCGCGGCCCATGCCGAGGCCACCGCCGATGACGAGGGCCTTCTTGCCCTGGATTCCGAAGAGATCGTCCATGAGGGCCTCCTGGGGGGAGATGAGTGAGTAGGTAGGTAGGTCGGTAGGTAGGTAGGTAGGTTAGTCAGTTCCTGGCTGGATCGTAACATGCCGGCGCATCAACCTTCGTCCGCCAGCTCGATCAGGATCGCCCCTTCGGGGACGCTGTCGCCTTCACGATAGCGGACGCTGCGCACGACTCCGCCCGTGGGAGACTGGATGAGGTGCTCCATTTTCATCGCTTGGAGGACCACCAGGGTCTGGCGAGGGCCAACATGGTCGCCTTCGTGGACCAGCACCCTGGCCACCAGGGCGGGCATCGGAGCGGTAAGGCGATGTCCTCCCGAGGCGACAGCCGAATGAGCAGATGGAATGCTCGCGCGGGTCCGTTCGGGCCGGGATAGCACAAAGGTCTGGCCATGCCAGACAACGCTGACTGAACCGGGCCGGACCGTGCCATGGAAGGCGAGAGTGCGGCCATCCAGCTCGAGTAGAAGGCGGTCGGGGGCCGGCTGGCGCCATTGGACACTGCGAAGCCCGTGGCCGGCATCTACTCGCCACCCTTCACCCGCTAGGGTGGCAGTGACCGTGGCCGTTGTCTCGCCGAGGCGGTACTGGAAGAGACGAGGGGCGCCGCGAAGTTGGGCGTGGTGCCAGGGGCTCCAGCCCACCCTTCCCACCCCTGCAGGCAAGATGCCTGCGCTCCCAGCTCCGGCGTTCCCCCTTGCCGGAGTCCCCAGGACCTCAAACCCGGTGGCCGCGATGAGGACCTCCTCTGGCGTTTCCTCGGGGACCGGGGGTCTTAGCTTCGGGACCAGCTCCTCCTCAAGGTAACGAGTGGAGACGATCCCGGCCTGGAAGGCGACATCGTTAACGATGCCGCTGAGCAGGGGCAGGTTGGTGCTGACACCGGCGATGACATAGCGGCGGAGGGCCGCTTCCAAACGCTGCAGGGCATGGGCACGGTCCGTCCCGTGCACCAGGAGCTTTGCCAGTTGGGGGTCGTAGTAAGGGCTGACCTCATCCCCCGGATAGACACCCACGTCGTTCCTGATGCCTGGTCCTTGGGGTGGCTCGAAAAGGAGGAGGGTGCCGGGAGAAGGACGGAAGCCCTGAAACGGGTCCTCGGCGTAGATGCGACACTCGATGGCGTGGCCACGGGTTGCGAGTTGCGAGTTTGGGGTTTCGAGCGCCTCCCCCTCGGCCACTGCTATCTGCAGGTGCGCGAGATCGAGGCCGGTGACGAACTCCGTGACGCCGTGCTCGACCTGCAGGCGGGTATTCATCTCGAGGAAGTAGAAGGCGCCGTCGGCCCCGAGGAGGAACTCACAGGTCCCTGCATTGGTGTAGCCGATGGCGCGGCAGAGGCGGGTCGCGGCAGCGAGCATCGCGGCGCGGGTCTCCTCAGGAAGATTGGGCGCGGGGGCCTCTTCGACGACCTTCTGATGCCGGCGCTGCAGGGTGCATTCCCGCTCGCCCAGGGCGAGGATGTTGCCGTGGGCATCGCCGATGACCTGGACCTCGATGTGGCGGGCGGGAGACAGGTAGCGCTCCAGGAGCAGACGCCCGTCGCCGAAAGCGGCCAGGGCCTCCCGGCGGGCAGAGGCGAGGCTTTCACGCAAGGCGCGGCGGTCCTCGACTATCCGCATGCCCCGCCCGCCACCGCCGGCCGCGGCCTTGATCAGCAGGGGATAACCGATGCGATTGG
>CAZPYZ010000172.1:0-7938 GCA_964590215.1 uncultured Dehalococcoidia bacterium
TGGAGGTCGAACGCCTTCTCTCCAGTGGCACGGTCGACGCCGCCGAGGCCTACATGGAGGCCCGCCGCCGGGTCTTTGTCGAGAACGGCTACACAATCCGCAGGCTGAACCAGGCCTACTTCGCATTCCATGGCACCTACGCAGACAGCCCTGCATCGATCAACCCCATCGGGCCCCAACTGGAGTCCCTCTTCGAGAAGGTGGGCTCGCTCCGGAGCTTCGTCAGTGCGGTGGAGCGAGTTGGCTCGGTCGCCGATTTCCAGCGCCTGCTTGACGCCTACGGGGTCCCGCGCTAACGTTTGTCCCGCTTCCGAACACAACCAGCGAGGCGTTCCATGCCCGTGAACAAGCTCGATATCGCGTCCCGAGGCCCCTATGCGAGCGGCCGGCTCTTCGGCGAAGCTGGGCCTTACGAATACCTCCACGGCACCCTTCATTTCGCCGTGGACCCCGATCACCGGAATAACAAACCGATCGTCGACCTCGACAAAGTTCCGGCCAAGGACGGCAAGGTCGTGTTCTCCGCCGACTTCGCCCTGCTCAAGCCATTGCACCCGGCGTCTGGTGGACGGCTGATCTACGACGTGGTGAACCGGGGCGGCAAGACCATCCCGCGCAACTACAACTGGTCTTCCAACACCCCGTTGCCGGACGGCTCCCCTGATCCAGGTGATGGCTTCCTCATGCGCCACGGCTTCACTCAGGCGTTCTGCGGGTGGCAGGTAGACGTGCCGGCCGGAATGCGGATGGAGGCGCCGGTGGCCTATGAGAATGGTGAGCCGGTCAAAGGCCAGGCGTTCCTCCAGTTCACTCCGGTGCGCGCAGCTAGGACACAGCTCCTGTCGGATCGCGGCCATAAGCCGGTTCCTGTCCATGACCTGCACGATCCGGACGCCGTTCTCACCGTGCGGGAGCATCCCGACGCGCCACCGCGGACCATCCCCAGGGGCGAATGGCAGTTCGCCCGAGATGACGGTGGCAAGCTGCTACCGGACAAGGACTACGTGTACCTGTCCAGCGGTTTCCAGCCCGGGCTGGTCTACGAAGTCACCTACACCAGCAGCAACTGGCCTGTCATCGGTCTCGGCTTCCTGGCCACACGGGACTGCGTCAGCTTCCTGCGTTACGGGTCCGAGGAGCAGGGCAATCCTTGCGCCGGCTCTCTCGGTTACGCCTACGCCTTCGGCGCCTCGATGAGCGGCCGCTACCTGCGGGAGCTGATGTACTTGGGCCTGAACGAGGATGAGGAGGGCCACCAGGTCTTCGACGGCCTCCACGTCCACACGGGCAGTTCCCGCCGGGGCGAGTTCAACATGCGCCTTGGCGAACCTTCCAGCAACATCACCCGGGCCCCCGGCAATGCCTTTCCTTTCACCTACCGCGAGCAGACGGATGCCATCACCGGCCAACGGGGCAGCATTCTTGGCGGACTGACTGCCCGTGGTCGCGCTCCCAAAGTCGTCGCCACCAACAGCGGCGTTGAGTACTGGTGGAGCGGCGCTTCTCTTACCCATACCGACGTCCAGGGCAGGCAGGACGTCGACCCCCCGGACACGGTTCGGGTGTATTACCTCGCAGGTTCTCATCACACTGCCGGGACCCTGGAGCTGACCGACCAGGATGCCAGCGGCTTCCGCGCCGGGAACCTCATCAATCCTCTGGACTACACCCCTATCATGCGGGCTGTCCTGTTGAACCTCGACCGCTCGGTCCGGGAGGGAGCGACGCCCCCACCCAGCCGTTATCCCCGCATCGCTGATGGGACGGCTGCTACGCGCGAGGAGGTGAAACCCGTCTTCGACAAAATACCGGGCGCGAAGTTTCCGGCCCCCTTACCCTTACGGCGGCGCCTTGACTTCGGCCCCAACGAGGGGGCCCCCCAGTATCCGCCCAAGGAGGGTGCGCCTTACCAAACTCTGGTATCGGCCGTGGACGGCGACGGAAACGAGATCGCGGGCGTCCGTTTGCCCGACCTCACTGTCCCGCTGGGCACGTACACCGGTTGGAACGTTCGGCACGCGGAAGTGGGCGGCGCGGGAAACCACGTGGTTGGGGGCCCGCTGCTCGGCTCAGTGTTTCCCTTCGCCAAGACCGCGCAGGACAAGGCCCCCGGTGATCCAAGACCAGCCATCGATGAGCGCTATCCGACGAAAGGGGAGTACCTCACCAAGGTTCGCGCCGCGGCGCAGGACTTGGCGGGGCAGGGCTACATCCTTGATGAGGACGTCGACGTTGTGGTCGAGCTCGCGAGAAAACGGTACGACTTGTTCAGGGGCTGATTACCGCCGCTGTCCAACTCTTCGGTTGTCACGGCCGGACTGCTCCCGCATGTGTCCCTCCATCCGCCGGGGGGAACCCGTGACCGGATGGCCCGCGGGCGCACCGCCGAGGGCGGCGGTGCCACCTGCGCCCTGTTCGCGCCGGCCCGCGAAGCCCGGCGTCAGGCTACTGGCCAGCCTCGGGATTCTGACGCCGTCGGTCTTGCAGAAGCAGGAAAATCCGCCGGTCGTGGAGCCGTAAATAGACGAACACCCCCGCCGCGGCTACCGTCAACACCGCCAGCGCGCCCCCCAATAACTGCTCGATAAGCGTGCCCAACCCGTTGACGCTGACCATTGTGAACAGCACTGCCAACGTCAGTGCCGCCGCGAGCACTCCGCCCCGGTAGAGCCATCGCTCCACCAGCAGGCGCTCCAGTTGGTCCGCCGACAGCTCTTCCCAGCGTTGATGCGTCACTGCAACTTGCCGTAACTATAGCACCCAGCTATCATGACCCTCACCATGAGCGTTCCCGTCGTGGTAGAGGTGCTGGCTTACACCCCTTCCGAGTTTTACCACTGCACCCATTGTGAAATCATTTTCCAGAGTGCCGGGCTGGGCCCCAAGGTGCACCGGGAGCAGCGAGAGTCAGGTCTGCCAGAGGACCTGAAGGCACAGTTCGACGAGGTGGTAGAGGGAGTCCACGCCCTGTACCAGCGGTTCGGCGAGCGGGTGATGGTCAAAGTGGTGGACGCCGCCTCTCTGGAGGGCTTCGCGAAGTCCCTACGCCATTGGGCGCACCGCTACCCCGCGTATATCGTTAACGGCAAGCGACTTTCCCCCGGCGCAGGCTTGCGTGACGTAACACATGCGGTGGGGGTTTTGATGGGCGAAGATGGCTTTTCTCAATGAGGAGGCGTGGCGATGGAGATGAATACGCTTATCGACGTCATCGTCGGGGCCCTGACCTTCTATCTCGGCTATAACTACTACGCCCGGCGCATCGATAGGAACGTGATCCAGGCCGACGCCGGTCGGGCAACGCCGGCTCGCCTCTACATGGACGGGGTGGACTTCATTCCCACTAACCGCAACGTCCTTTACGGATATCACTTCAAGTCCATTGCCGCTGCGGGCCCCATCGTCGGCGCCATCACCGCGGCCGCCCTCTGGGGATGGCTCCCCGCCATTCTCTGGCTGGTCATCGGCGTCTGTTTCATCGGCTGGGCCAGCGACTACAGCGCCATCATTATGTCGGTCCGTAACGAGGGGAACAGCCTCAGCGCTATCGCCCACCGCCTCATCGCCCCTAGAACCCGCACTATCCTCTTCCTGTTCATTTTCTTCTACCTCCTGCTGGTGGGCGGCGCCTTCGGCGGCATCATCACCGGCATCCTCCTTGGGCAGCCGCAGACGCCTTTCGGGATTATCGTCCTCGTTCTGATGGGCCTCCTGCTTGGGCAGATGCTCTATCGCTGGCACGTCGGCCTCGTCCCCTCGACTCTGATTGCGGTAGGGGTGACCCTCGTCGCCATCCTCGTCGGCCCCCTGGACGCCGTGAAGGGGTTCTTTGCGGGCGAAGGCGGCCTGAACGCCAGCTTGAACGCCATCACCGGCAACCAACCCGTGGTCGTCTACTTCGACCCAACACTCAACGCGTTCCAGGGCGCCGACGTCAGGATCATGCCCAGCTTCGTCTTCTGGGCCCTGGCGGTGCTGGTCTTCTGCTACCTCGGGTCAGTGCTCCCCATCTGGCGTTGGGCCCAGCCAGTCGTCTACATCGGGTTCTGGATCACAGCGCTCACCATGGCCTTGGGCTACATGGGCGCTGCCCTCGCCGTCTTCCTCCAGCCGGAGCTGGCCTCCTTCAAGATCCCCGCTTTCACCAGCTTCCAGCCGGCCCAGTTGGGGCTCCAGCCGCTCTGGCCTATGCTCTTCGTGACCATCGCGTGCGGCGCTATCTCGGGATGGCACGCCCTCTTCGGCTCCATCGGCACTGCCCGCCAGTTGGAGTATGAGACCGATGCCCTCCCGGTGGGTGGCGGCGCGATGTTCACCGAGTTCCTCCTGGGTCTGCTCGCGTTGCTGGCCGTCTCCGTCGCCAAGCCCGGCCCCGCGGTCCCAGCCTTCGGGAACGGCCTTGGCGGCTTCATCAGCGTGCTTGGGATACCCCTTGAGTACGCTACCTCCCTGGCCTTCGCCGCCTTCGTCGTCATCGTCCTGGTGGTCACCCAGCTCATCTTCCGGGTGATGCGGGTGACGCTGACCGAGTGGGCCGGTGACGCCATCCCGGTGCTGCGCAGCCAGCACGTCTCCTCCATCGTGTCCCTGGTGCTGGCGCTGCTTCTCATCATGACCGGCACCTGGATCTACCTGTGGCAGCTCTTCGGCGGCGCCAACCAGCTCATGGCGGCCCTCGCGCTGCTGCTGGTCACCCTTTGGCTCGTCTCCACGGGCCGCAACGCAACGTATGCCGGCATCCCGATGCTGTTCATGTACGTCACCACAGTGTTTGCCATCCTGGTGACGGCCTACAACCTCTATGTCACCGTATTCGCGCCTAACCTGGAGGCCGGCCGCACTGTGCCGATCATCGGCGGCGGCCTGATGGTCGTGGTTGCCTTGATTCTCGTGGGGGCCGCCCTCTTTATCGGCTACGACGCTTACCAGGCCTACCAGCGCTATCGAGGCAGGCCGTCCGCGCCACCCGAGATGGCTCCTGCGCCGGGGACGTAGGGAACTGCTCGTGGGTATTTACCATGATCCGTACCATCTCGGGGACCGCTACCCGGATCCCGCCTACCAGGAGAAGCAAAAAGTCATCGGGGGTGCGCCGAAACTTTCTTCGCGTATTCCTTCGGCCATGAGCTGAGGGACGCCGTCGGTGGCGGTGGCGTCGTCCCGTCCGAGCAAGACAGGGACATCGACTGACGAGCACCGTGGTGCCTACAACCAGTGTTGGTCACCCGTGATCCGATGGGACAACGCCCTACAGCTCTGACACCCACGACCCCGGACGCGTAATGGTTCGATGGAACTGATGAGATGCCCCTTTTCGACTACCGGTGCACCAACTGCCATGAGATCGCGGAGGTCTTCCTTCGTTCGCCCGGTACGCCCGTCGTCCCCTGCCCCGCGTGCGGGTCCGTCGAGACCGTCCGGCTGGTCTCCTCCTTCAGTCTCAAGCTAGCCCGCCAGGAAAAGTACACCGAGGAGTTCCGCGAGAAAGCACTCCCCTTCTTGAAGTCGCGCCCCGGCGCGCAGGACTATTTCAATCAAAGCGGTGAGTCCGAGGAGGCCAAGGCCTACAAGCTGACGGAGCGGATCGGCGAGCGGATCGACACTGCCCTGGAACAGAAGGTCTTCCGTAACCTCTGACGGGCTGCGGCCAATTGGATCATAGGGGGCCTCTTAGCCTACCTCGTCCGGTCCCGCTCTTGACCTGACACACTGCCCGGTCTAACGTTCAGTCAGGATGACTCTCGCCTTCGTCCGCAGGCTCACAGCTCTTCGCGACGCCACGCGGGACTTCCTGTATGGCCTGTCTGGCTTTGAGTTCACACGTCATGCCCTTCAGCTCCGACACGAACGGGAAACCCTCTTTATGCTGGTCATGTACGGCGATTTGATCGGCGTCCCCGTCATGCCGCCGTACTACTCTCTCCGGCTGCTTCCCTACGTGGTGCCTGAAATCGCCACGTGGAAGCGGAGCGTCCTGAGGGAAAAGGAGCTGTGGGAGCGGGAAGAGTACGATCTGCACGGGGTATAGGAAGTGAGGAAGTCAAGACATGAGGAAGTAAGGAAGTAAGGGCGGCCACCCCCCTACCTCCTGACTTCCTCGCTTCCCGGAGAATAAATGCCACCAGACTTCGGTAAAGTCCTCAAGACCTTTCAGGACGTCGTTTACGGGATGGCTTCGCACGACATGACCAGGCAGGCCGTCCGCACCCGAGCCAGCATGGAGCACCTCTTCATCCTTATCACCATGGGTGATCTCCTCGGGGTCCCCATCCTGCCCCCTTACTACTCCCTCCGGCTCCTTCCCTACGTCGTCCCGCAGATCGCCACCTGGAAGCGCCGCATGCTGCGGGAGAAGGACCTGATGGATGCGATCTCGTAAAGGGAGTAAGGGAGTAAGGAAATCAGGAAGTAGGGGGCCGGTCTCCCTCACTTCCGCACTTCCTCATTTCCTCGCTTCCCGTAGCGGCGCGGAACAGGCGTGAGCCTGCGGGAGGCCTTCGTCCTGCACCCTGAGCGCCGCTACATCATGTTTGGCGGGAAGGGAGGGTTGGGCAAGACAACCTTCTCGGCCGCCACGGGGTACTGGCTTGCCCAACAAGGACACCGGGTGCTGGTCTTCTCCGTGGACCCGCAGGCCAGCCTTTCGGATATCTTCCAGCAAGACATCTTCGGCAAGGGCCCGGTCAAGATCCTGGAGAACCTCTGGGCCCAGGAGATCGACGCCGACCAGCGCATCCGCGCCTACCAGGATGAGATCAGGCAAAAGATCCTCACGATGTACGGCTTCGACCGGGTCCCGGAGGAAGTGGAGCAATACATCCAGGCGGCGGCGGCGGAGCCGGCCATGGAAGAGAGCGCCATCTTCGACGCAGTGGTGGATATCGTCGTCCAGGGCGACTACGACTACTACATCTACGACCTGGTGCCGCTGGGCCACGCCCTCTACTACTTGAGCATGGCCAAGGTCTACGACGAGTGGATCAACAAGATCACCCGGCTCCGGGAAGAGATGCGGGAGTACGAGAAGATGGCCGCCGTCATGAAACGGGAGAAGACCCTGGAGGAGGACCAAATCCTTAACGAGCTGCAGTTCATAAAGGACCGCATCAATGCCTCGTCCCATATTCTGACCGACCGCCGCAAAGCTGCCTTCTTTTTCGTCCTCGTTCCGGAGGACATGATCATCCAGGACACCCGGAAGGCCGCCGATCTCTTCGCTCGCTTTGATGTCCCCATCAGCGGCTACATCGTCAACCGTATGCTGCCAAGAGAGCTGATGGGCGCCGACATCCCGGAGTACTTCCGCAACCGTATCTCGCAGCAGGACCGCCACCTGCAGACCATACAGCAGACCTTCGGCCAGCAGGTGCTGGCCCAGGTGCCGGAGCTGGAACGCGACATCACCGGCCTCCCGATGATCGAGCGGCTGGCGGGGATCATGTATGGGCAGGGAACGTGATGGAGGCATCATGGAACCGACGCAAGACGAGCTGTTGCAGCGCTCGGACCAACTCTACGAGCGGTTCGGCAAGCCGTTAGAGGGCGAGCACTGGGGCCGGTTCCTGGCTGTCTCGCCGGAAGGTGAGACCTTACTGGCAGACGACCTCGATGAGGTGGGTCTCCGGGCGCTGGAGCAGTTCGGCCGCGGCTGCTTTATCTTCAAGGTAGGGGAAAAGGCGGTGGGGAGAATCCGGTGACCCAGCCGAGCGCGGTTCCGGTTTCCTTCCGTTCCTTTCAGGCTTCGGGCGCGAGGCCACACGTTCCAGTCCGAGGTGGTGCCACTGTGCTTACCCCAACCTTTCACGGGAACCTGGAACTCGCAGGCATCGACCCGTTCCCTGTGGCCATCACCGTGCTGGGAGACGAGTTCCTGGTCGGAGTCAGCTCGATCCGTCAGTTTCGAGTCATTCTGGACCGCGGCCAGCAGGTGATCATCGA
>CAZPYZ010000173.1:0-7919 GCA_964590215.1 uncultured Dehalococcoidia bacterium
GTCCAGGCGCGGCGGCCGTCCATTTTTGACTACGAGGACAGACTTCCTCAGTTGCGGGTGCCGACCCTGATACTGGTGGGCGACGAAGATGAGCCGTGCCTGGAACCGGCATTGTTCATGAAGCAGCACATCCCTGGGGCGGGCCTGGTGGTCCTCCCGCAGTCCGGGCACGCTATCAACTTGGAAGAGCCTGAGCTGTTCAACCGGGTGGTGCTGAACTTCCTGCGAGCGGTAGAGGACGGGAGCTGGGCCAGCCGGTAGCCGGCGCTGGCGGCGCCGGCCGCGCCATGACAGCTGGGCTGCGGCCGGACGTTCGGTTGTGCCCGTCTCTCGGGGCTGGCTTACTCCAGTAAGCCGGGCAGGGCCTCGATCACGATACGACCACCTTCCAGGTCCACTTGCTTCACGGCGTCCCCGATGGCGGGGATCAGGTACTCGCGATCGCCGTGGATCACGTAGACATCATTAGCCCCGGTTTTAAGGACCTCCGACACAGGCCCTAAGCCACGTCCGTCGGTGGTGACTGCCTCCAGCCCTATGATCTGGTGATGAAAGTAGGTGTCTGGCGGTAGGGACATTAAGTCGGTCTCAGCCACCTCCAGGAGGCTCCCTCGCAGCGCCTCGGCCTGGTTACGGTCGGCCACGCCCGACAGCTTGACCACGGTCTTGCCGGCGACTACTCGGTGCCGCTGAACCGTGCACGGTCGCCCGGCTAGCAGGACACCGGCGCCCGTCCTGAAGCGGTCGGGATTGTCCGAGAGAACGGCGATGACGACATCGCCCCTGATACCCCAGGGGGCCAGGACGCGACCGACGGCGAAGAGACGCTGGTTCACCGGTGGTGTCCTACGGGTAGGCGGGTCTAGATGCCGGGGTGCTCGTCCACCGATTCGTCCGCCCTTGCGGCTGGGGGGACCGCTAGTTCGGACCCGTCATTCAACGCCGTGATGATGAGGGAAGGCTGACGGTCGGGAAGGTCGTTGCGCGTGGCCGCGACTTTAAGGAGCGTGCGGATAGCTTGGGCAATGCGGCCCTGTTTTCCAATGACCCGCCCCATGTCGGCAGCCTCAACCTTGAGGGTTAGCACCATCCGGCCGTCCGCGGTCGCCTCAGTAACAATCACCGTGTCGGGGTGATCGACCAAGGACTTGGCGATGTATTCGACCAGCTCTTTCATGGGCTAGACCGAGAGCGTCGGGCTGATCCTTGTAGGAATGGGCACCTAGACCGTCTGCGACGCTTCGTCCTCTTGGGCGGGCTCTTCAGATGGCTCACTGGAACTCGGCCCGCGTGTAACCGGCTCCTCGGGAAGGTCCTCGTCCACCGGAGCTTCGCCGGCGCCGGCTAGGGCAACTGGTGTAGTGGTGCCGCCTCGTCTAGGGGCTCGCGGCGCCGGCGTCTCTGCAACAGCGGGTTCAAGGGCGAGCGGCTCGGCAGCGCTTCTCAGGATCCGGGCCACCACATCGGTGGGCTGGGCGCCATGCTGGAGCCAGTGGTCGATGCGGTCCCGCTTTACGACGACCGTCGCCGGATTGGTCAGGGGATGGTAATAGCCGAGGCTTTCGATGAAGCGACCATCGCGGGGCGCTCGGGAATCGGCTGCGACGATGCGGTACATGGGGCGCTTGGTGGCGCCAACTCGCCTCAAACGGATCTTTACCAAAGATGCTCTCCTCTCGGGCACATTGTAGCAGATGGGTTAGCACCGCCTTAGGGCCAGTGCGGCGGCAGCGCGGTGGGCGCGAAGCTCCAGGGTATCGTCTAGCGAAGACAAGGCCATCCCGTCGCCTCTGCGGGAGAGCGCGAGGGAGATGAGGTGGTCGGCGAAGGCGGGATTTTTCGGCAGAAAGGAGCCGTGGAGGTAGGTGCCGAAGGCGTTCATGGAGACAGCACCCTCGGTGCGGTCTTCGCCGTTGTTGCCGAACCCGGCCAGGACGCTGGCCAGGGGCTGGCAGCCGGGGCCAAGATAGGTGCGACCGCCATGATTCTCGAACCCAACCAGGGTCCTCCCGTGAGGGGCGTCCCGCCGTTGTTGGGATCTACCGGATCCACCTCCGGAGCTTGCGCGCAGCCATTCTGCCACAAGGTTGCCTATACAGCGTTTTGCTGCGGGGCCAGGGTGCTCAGTATGAACATCGAAGATGCCCACACCGGGAAGGTCATCACCCTCGGCGGGGCGGTAGTAATGGCCCAGCAGTTGGTAGCCGCCGCAGACGGCGAGGAGCACCACCCCAGCCTCGACGGCTTGGCGGAGGGCGGTGGCCTTGAGACCGGCCAGGTCTCGGGCGATGCGCTGCTGCTCGCGGTCGGGGCCGCCGCCGATGAAGATCATATCCCAGGCATCGTGCTGGAAGTCGTCGCCGATGTCGACGCTGGTAATGGCTAAGGGGATGCCCCGCCATCGACAGCGGGCTTCCAGGCAGAGCATGTTGCCGCGATCACCGTAAAGGTTCATGTGATCGGGATAGAGGTGAGCCAGCCGAAGCGGAGCGGCGGCGTTCCGCCGTTCTTCGCCGCGGGCGCGACCGCCCTGGCGCGGCGTTGGGCCGGTCATCCTTGCTCCCAGAAAGGGAGCGCGATGCCCATGCGGTTGAGGACCTGGCGCAGCTCAAGCATTGCTGTATAGGTGGGCAGGACATAAAGAGTTTCGCCGGGATCGAGGCGGTAGAGGGCCGTGCAGAGCGCCCGTTGTGGATCGTTCAGGATGGCAGGCATCCAGCCTCCGCTGCTCGGGTCTCCCGGCCCAGAGTCGGGGCGCCCGGTGTCGAAGCAGCCTGCGTACTTAAGGCGGAGGGCGAGGTCCTCGGCCCTGCGGCCAGTGATGACGGCCCAGTCGACCTGATCCACAAGTCCCTCGTAGTCGGCGTCCCATACCCAGGAGACGTCCTCGCCGTCCGCAATGAGGTCGTTCAGCGCCAGGAGCATCGGCTTCTTTCCGGGGATGGACCGCAAAAGGCGAATGACCTGGTTAGCGCCGACGGGGTTCTTGGCGAGGAGCATGACAAGGCGGCGCCCGCCCACGCTAAAGCGCTCGCCCCGCCCGAAGGCGGGTTGGAAGCCTTGCATGGCACGAGGGAGGGCGGCCAAAGGAAGCCCCGCCGCTTGGAGGCCTGCTGTTGCCGCCAGCAGATTATAGACGTTGTACAGGCCCGGCAGGGATAAGGACAGCGACACGCGTGTGGCCGAGGGACCGTCGGGGCCTCGGGACGGGTGGTCGGGAGCGTGCTCGGGAGTCTCGAGGGTGGCACTAGACCCATCTAACCCCTTGAGCTCTACCTGAACCGCGCTTACATCGGGCTTGGGCCGTGCCCAGCCGCAGGAAGGACATGCGTAATGGCCTAGGTGCCCGTAGTAGGTCAAGCTGTACCCGTAGGGGACTCCGCAGGGCAAGCACTCGACGAAGTCGGCGGCCCGCTCCCGCTCGGGCAGGGCTTGGCCGGAATCCTCCAAGCCGTAGTAGAGGGCACGATTCCCGCTATGTTTTCCCAGAGACGCCACCAAGGGGTCATCGGCGTTTAGGACGATTGTAGAGTCGGGAGGCAGGGTGGCGAGGGCCTCTCGCCAGAGGCGGGCCACGGTGTCCACCTCGCCGTAACGGTCCAACTGGTCGCGGAAGAGGTTGAGGAGGACCAGGATCCGGGGGCGTAGCGCGAGCACAGCCTGGGGGAGAGTTGCCTCGTCAATCTCAAACACGCCGATGCGTGGCCGGTGGTCCCCGAGGCTTGTCCCGAGGCCGTTCGAGGGGTTTTCCAAGACTGGGGGAAGCTCATTCAGACCTTCGGAATGTGCCGGAAGGCGTCCCGTCGGGCCTTCTCCCTTAGGCGATGGAGGATGATCGGTGTCTTGGGCCAGGGCGGCCGCGATGCCTCGCATCAGGTTGGAGCCCGAACGGTTGTGGACGGCTCGGTAGCCGGCCTCCGCGACCGCTCGGGCGATAATGCGGGTAGTGGTGGTCTTCCCGTTCGTGCCGGAGACGACAATGGAACCCGCGTCCAGGCGGCCGGCCAGGTCGGGGATGAGCGCCGGCGCCGCGCGTTCAACCAGGAGCCCCGGCAGGGCTGTGCCACCTCCCTGACCCGTGAGGCGCATGGCTCCGCCCAGGAAGCGGGCGGCCCGTAAGACGAGGGCTTCCTTCATCTCCATCTTCGTCCAATCCCCGCATTTGCGATGATACTGTGGTGGGTGAGAATCCCCAGCAGCGTTCCATCGCGTACCACCGCTGCTTCCCCGGCCACCCGTTCATCCATCTCTGAGAGCACTTCTGCGGCGTCTGCCTCGGGACGGACCACAGGTAGGCGAGCCACGGGCCGCATCGCTTCTTCCGCAGTCACGTGCTCCCAGCGCCTCCTGGGGATCCGGCCCATGTCAGCGGCGGAGATCATCCCTTTCAAGACCCCTTCTTTCACCACCAAGAACCAACGCCGCGGCCGGTCTCCAGCGTATTCTTCGGCGATGGCCCGTAAGGTGGCGTGGACGGGGACCCACGCCAGGTCGGCGCTCATGAGGTCACGAGCGCGGTAGCCTGCCAGGGCGTCATGCAGGCGGCCTTGGCGTACGCTGGCGGCCACAGCCTGACCAAGAAACCAGCCGATGACCGCCAGCCACATGCCGTTCATCAACTGCCGAGTGTCGGTCAGCACGAGGGCGGCTCCACCGGCCACAAACATCCAGGCCACGAGTCGCCCGACCGCAAGCGCTAGGCGAGTTGCCACGCGATGGTCGCCGGTGGCCCACCACAGGAGCGAACGAAGGACCCGTCCGCCGTCCATTGGAAAGCCGGGCAGGAGGTTGAAGAACCCGAGGGAGAGGTTCAGCCAAGCGAGCCAGCCCGCCAGAGCCATCGTCGGCTCGTGGAAGGGCCGAGAGAGGGCCCAAATGCCGGCGAAGAGGACCGCGAGCCAGAGGCTTGTCAGGGGGCCTGCGGCCGCCATCATCAGCTCCCCGGCGGGGAGAACGGGGTCCCGGGCAATCTGGGCGACCCCGCCGAAGATGAAGAGGGTGATGCTGTGCACGGGGATGCCGAGGATCCGGGCTACGATGCTGTGCGCCAGCTCGTGCAGGACGACGGATACGAAGAAGAGAACGCTGGTCAGGATGCCGGCCACGATATACGTGCCGGGAGACCACCAAGGGTAGCGTGCGGGGAAACCGCCAGCTATGAGGAAATAGGTGACCGCGGCGAAGATGACCATCCACGAGAAGTTGATCCGCAGGGGGATGCCGAGGAGGCGCCCGACCTGAAGCGAGCCGGGCACTGTTATGAGGCGCCGGTCACCGCTCGCCCGCCGGTGGCCGGCGACGGGCAGCAAGCGCCCGATGGGGAGCCGTAACAGGCAAGCACCAGTCCGCCGGCGGCCATTATCCTTTGAAGCCGCGGAGGCGCAGGGAATTGGTCACTACGGAAACCGAGGAGAACGCCATGGCCGCGGCGGCCAGCATCGGATTCATCAGGCCGAACGCTGCCAGGGGGATGCCGAGGGTGTTGTACACAAAAGCCCAGAACAGGTTCTGCTTGATGGTGCGAAGCGTAACCTTGCTCAAGCGAATCGCCGTCGCGATGAGGCGAAGGTCGCTGCCGATCAAGGTGATGTCCGAGGCTTCGATAGCGACATCGGTGCCGGTCCCGATGGCAATGCCCACGTCAGCCTGAGCCAGCGCGGGAGCGTCATTGATGCCGTCACCCACCATGGCCACCTTGAGGCCCCTGTGTTGGAGGCGGCTTATCTCTTCCGCCTTGTCCGCGGGGAGGACCTCGGCGAGCACTTTCGAGATACCTACTTGTTCGGCTATGGCTCCGGCGGTGTGCCGGTTATCGCCGGTGATCATGACCACCTCGAGGCCCCTCGCGCGGAGGATGCCCACCGCCTCTTTGGCCTCCGGACGCACCGTATCGGCTACCGCGATAAGGCCGGCGAGGGAGCCGTCTGCGGCCACAAACACGACGGTGTTGCCTTCTTCCTCGAGGCGCTGCTGGCGGGCCAGGGCAACCTTGGGCACCTCGACGCCCCTTTCGGCAAGGAGACGCGGGTTGCCGACGAGCACCCGAAGGTTATCGACGGTCGCGGCCACTCCCTGGCCGGGCAATGCTTCGAAAGCATCGGCCCTGGGCCCGTCGCCCCTCGCATGAGTGACGATGGCTTCGCCGACGGCGTGCTCCGAGCCGCGCTCCGCGGCTGCCGCCAGTTCCAGCACAGGGAGGTGGCCATTCAAGGTGATGACGTCGGTGACGGTAGGCTTGCCGTGGGTGAGGGTGCCTGTCTTGTCGAGGACGACGGTATTCACGGTCCCGACATGCTCCAATATTTCTCCGCCCTTGATGAGGATCCCTCGTTCAGCGCCGGCGCCTGTGCCGACCATGATCGCCGTTGGCGTGGCGAGGCCGAGGGCGCAGGGGCAGGCGATGACGAGGACCGCGACGGCGTTGATGAGGGCGGGGGTGAGGCCCGCGTGGCCCAGAAAGAACCAGCCAAGGAAGGTAAGGACGGCCACGGCGATTACGGCCGGGACGAAGACCGAGGCGACCCGGTCGGCCAGTCGCTGGACAGGGGCCCGCGACCCCTGCGCTTCCTCCACTAACCGGACGATCTGGGCCAGGACGGTGTCCTTACCGACCTTGGTGGCGGTGAAGGTCAGCGTGCCGTTCCTGTTGATGGTTGCTCCGATCACGGTGTCGCCGGCACGCTTCTCCACGGGGAGGCTCTCGCCGCTGATCATCGATTCATCCACCGTGGAGGCCCCTTCGATTACAACGCCATCGACGGGAACCCGCTCACCGGGGCGCACGATGACGACATCGCCGGCAGCGACGTCTTCGATAGGGATATCGGTTTCCAAGTCCTGACGAATCACGCGGGCGGTATGGGGTTGAAGGGCGAGGAGCTTGCGGATAGCCTCGGAACTCCGGCTTCGGGAGGACGCTTCCAGGTACTTGCCCAACAGAATCAGCGTGGTTATCACCGCGGCTGCATCGAAGTAGACGCTATGGACCGCGGTCGCGCCATCCCGCAGGACGAACCAGAGGCTATAGAGAAAGGCCGTGCTGGTGCCCATGGAGATGAGGGTGTCCATGGTCGCGGCGCGGTGGCGCAGGTTCGCCAGCGCGGCCCTGTGGAACCGCCAGCCCAAGACGGCCCACACGGGCGTCGTGAGGGCCAGGGCGAGATAGACCTCGATGTCATGAAACCAGTGAGGCATCACCTCACGAACCGGCAGCATGCCGAGGGCCGCGACGGGGGCGGTCAGGATAGCGCTGGTAATCAGGTCCCTGCGCAAGATGCGGCGGTCGGTCTCCCCTGCATCTGTTTCGTCGAGAGGCGGGGCCTCCGCCGCGGTGTAACCAGCCTCGTCGACGGCCTCGATCAGGACAGGGAGGTCTGGTCCGTCCGGGGTGAGGGTCACGGAGGCCCGCTCCGTGGCCAGGTTCACACGGGCATCCTCCACGCCGGGGACCCGGCTCAGGGCGCGCTCGACCCGGGCTACGCAGGAGGCGCAGGTCATGCCCCCGATGGAGAGCGTGACGACTTGTTTCGGTTTGTCTTCGGTCTGAGTGGTCATCTACTTCTCGGCCAGGTTGTAAAGGTCCAGCAGTTCGGCCAACACCTGTTCCTCCCGGCCGTCTCGGACTCCGGCGGGGACGCAGTGACGGAGGTGGCCTTCCAGCATAACGGACTCGAGTTTCTGGATGGCTTTGCGGATGGCGAAGGTCTGGCGGAGGACGTCGACGCAGTATTTGTCCTCCTCCACCATTCTACGGACCCCCTTCAGGTGCCCCTCGATATAGCTGAGTCGTTTCAGATAGTCGGTCTTGGGCTCATCCATAGCTACCCCTGACCCCCCATGAAAACGCCCCTCCCCCGGATGGTGGGCCCGCCGACCGGCTCCGTCCCTTGGGCGGAGTTTACCCTGAGCCGAGCCGAAGG
>CAZPYZ010000174.1:0-7908 GCA_964590215.1 uncultured Dehalococcoidia bacterium
ATGCAGTGAATGGGACGCAGAATGTGCTCTTCCGGCTTCGGCACCCAATCGTTCGCGGTATCGCAGGCCAGCAGGGCGATATCCCGTTCCCGAATCCAGGGGAGGCAAGCGCCATCGGGCCCGGCCTGCTGGCCGGGGTCGGTGTTCCACCCGAGCTGACGCTTCCGCTTGGGATGCCCGGTGCGGACGCAGAGGATATCACCGGAGCCGACCTTCACGCCCTGGCGGGCCTCGGCTTCCTCCAGATCCTCGGGGAAGATCGGCGTCTTGGGTTCCAGCCAGTCGACTCCCCGCAGCCGGGCGAGGTCGAGGAGCACCGCGCGGGAGACGATGCCGTCGCCCGCGATGGTGACTGCGCCCTTGGTCACCCCCTCCCGGGCGGTGATGGATGTGGGCGGCAGGCCATTGTAGCCGGCCAGGGGCCGGTCTTTGGCGGGCTTGAAGAAGTAGTGGCCGGGGCAGTCGAGGTGGGTCAGGGTCAGCCCGTGGAGATTGAGGACGGCGATATCGGAACTGCCGGCCATGCCGACGAAGTTCGGATCGACGACATGCGGCGGGACACCGTTCATGTAGTGCCGGGGCTCCGGCCAGGCGTCGTCGAGGTTGTGCTCATTGAACCTCACGGGGAGGGCGCAGGAGATGGCGAGGCCCTCCTTGGCGAGGGCGTAGGCCTGCTTCCGCTTGTCCGTGGTGATGAGGTTGAGGGTGCCCATGAGGTCGTCCTTCCCCCAGCGTCCCCAGTTGCTGAGGGTGTCGAACCACTGGCAGATCTGCTCGTTGGTCGGCGTTACTCTGGCCATGATTCTCCTTCTTCTTCACGTTGTGGCAGGGGCATCCTACCGGAATCTGCGCGCTTACCTCAACTGCCGAGAACCCACCACCGAGTACACCATGGAAGAAGCAGGGTGCCTCACTGCCAACCGGCACGGCCACGAAGCCAGGCAGGCGGCTCACAACCGAGGCGTTCCCTTGAGGTAGCTCGGCTGCTCCTTTCGCTTAGTTGGTACGGGATGAGTGGGATTCTGACAACCAAGCAGAAAAACTGTATCATTGCCCTCAGCCTCAGTCTAAAAGGGGGAGAGTATGCTAACCAAGGAAGAGCAGGAGCTGGTCACGCGAACCGGCCCGGGAACACCTATGGGCGAGCTATTCAGACGCTTCTGGCTGCCGGTGATGCTCTCGGAGGAGCTGGTAGCGCCGGGCTGCCCGCCCGTCCGTCTGCGTATCATGAATGAAGACCTAGTCGCGTTCAAGGACCGCGAAGGGCGGATCGGCATCATCGATGCCTATTGCCCGCACCGCTTCTCTCCCATGTTCTTCGGGCGCAACGAGGATGATGGCCTGCGCTGCGTTTACCACGGCTGGAAGTACGACGTCACCGGCGCCTGCATGGAGATGCCCTTCGTCCCCGAGGGAGAGACCTTCAGGCATAAAGTTCGCATCAAGTCCTACCCGGCCGTCGAGAAGGGGGGCTTCATCTGGTGCTACATGGGGCCGCCGGAGAAGCAGCCGCCAGTGCCGCCGTGGGAGTTCATGGAAATCCCTGAGAGCCACCGGGAGAACTGGAAGATTGTGGTCGAGTGCAACTGGCTGCAGTCGATGGAAGGCCAGAACGACCCGACCCACGGTTACTACACCCATGGCTTCATCGACCCCGCTCTGGATCCAGGACTGCAGATTTTCGGCGACAACCGGTTACAGCGGCGCCGAAATTTCGAGATGATGCTCCCCAAGCTGGTGGAGGACACGGAATACGGCGTCCGCTGGGCGAGGGAGTGGGACGCCGGCGACGGCGAAAAATGGGTGGACATCGGCCATTGGGTCATGCCCGTGTTCGACCCCTCGCCGGGCAATAACGCAGGCCCACGTTCCAGCGCCCGCAACCTGGGCTACAGCCGGATGCGGGTCCCCATCGACGACACAAACGCCATGGTTATGCGGGTCCGCTGGGACCGCGAGCGGCCGCTGCCGCCGGAGTGGCGGGAGGCGCACAACACCTGGCTGGTGCCGGAGATGATCCCGGGCACGTACAAGCCCGTCGCCAACAAGTCGAACGACTACATGATCAACCGGGTGTTGCAGAAGCGCTTTACTTACACGGGCATCAACGGCTTCCCGCTGCAGGACATCGCGCTGATCGAAAGCCAGGGCGGCCCGATCATGGACCGCACCAGGGAAACCCTGAACAGCGGGGACATGATCAACATCCACATTCGGAGCCAACTGATAAAGGCCGCCCGGGCGCTACAGGAGGGCAAGGAGCCGGCCCCGCCGCACCATCCCGAGCACTTCCTCGTCAGGGGCGGAGCGTTCAAGGTACCCATAGACAAACCCCTCAAAGAGGCCGTGCATGAGATGGTGCCGCAACTCGTCGCGGCACCCCAGCCCGTCGCCGTGGGGTAGCGAGGTCTGCCTGGCAAGAAGGGGCATTGGTCTAGCACCGCTCCCAGCGGTGGAAGCAATTTCGTCGAGCGCTATGAGCCGCCGCCCCCCGTCGTGGATACGGAAGCGGCGGCTCCACAGCCTCGGCCCCACCTGCTCCAGGCCTCGATCAGCCGCGGCAGGCAAGCTGCGCCGATGTCGCTAAATGGTTCCATTGTTACCACGTCCGTAGCTCCGGACGGTTCCTTCTTGTACCCGCGCCCAGGCGGCGGTTACTTGCCCCAGAGTTGTTTCGTCGCCAGCCGCGCCCCCTCCGCCAGGGCCTGGAATTTCGCCCACGCGACGGTCGGGTGCACC
Organism: uncultured Dehalococcoidia bacterium; assembly: GCA_964590215.1. Classification (GTDB taxonomy): domain Bacteria; phylum Chloroflexota; class Dehalococcoidia; order SHYD01; family SHYD01; genus CAZPYZ01. The sequence goes on from CAZPYZ010000174.1 coordinate 2,740, forward strand.
TCCGGCTGATAGACCGCCTGGGACGAAAACCCGCAGTCGTTCCCGACCATCACGTTCTCCCGCCCAACTAGCCGGGCGTAGCGAATGATCATCTCCGCGATGAGGTCCGGGTGCTCCACGATGTTGTGCGCGTGGGTGGCCCACAGGTCGATGCGGTCATCCCGCATCCACTCCTGGAGTTTTTTTATGGGCGGCCTGCCGCTCCGGGTCGGCGTGGGCTAGCATGGGCCGCGGCTTGCGCAGGCGGTAGCCCAACTGATGGAACAGTCGCTGACATTGCCGGACCCCCAACTGGACCCCGAACTGCTGGGCCACAAAGGCCGTCAGGGTCTTGCCATCCCACAACTGGCCGCTCAGGCCCGCTGCCACCGGGGTGTCCCGCAGGGCGGTGTCGATGGCGGCCAGGTGTGCGCTCGTCAAGCGGGAGGGCCTCCCCGGTCGCTCGCCTTCGCTCAGGCCGGCCAGGCCATCAGCCAAGAAGCGGCGGACCCAGTACTCCACCGTCCGGGGCGCGTCCCCCAAGCGCGCCGCGACCTCGGGGCAACTCATACCTTCGGCCACCAGCAACACCCCGTGCAGGCGGTGGTCATACCGTGCCTCCCGGGAACGCCGAATCTCGGCCTGCAGTGCCGATACCACCAACTCCTGGTCTGGAACCGTTAATGCTTTCATGGCCTGACCGTATCACGGCCAGGCCATATACGCAATCACTTATGACGCTTTGTTTAGTTTGAGAACCCGGTCTTCGACTGCTCTCCGTCGTTGACGACGTCGATGCCGCACTCCGACTGCTGGCGCACCACATCGGCCACCGCACGGCGCACCCGGTCTTCGTACAGGGCGCTATCGTACGGCTCGCGATGCTCTTTTGCCTTCATCAGGTCCAGCAGGTCTTTCGGCCGGGCGAGGCTACCCGTATGCGTCGTTAGGATCCGGTCGGTGCTCCGTTTCATCCTTCCCTCCTGCGGGGCTTTCCCTGACTGCGTGTTTACCATCAGTACCGTGGCCACCGGGCGCGCCATCAGGATATCGGCGACGCCGATTATCGCGTGTACGCCCTTCAGGCCGACAGCCGGGCCCCGCAATCAAGGGCAACCACGGTATTGACGGCGACTGCCCCTGTATCCAAGCGAAGGCTGCTTCGGAAGCCACTTTGGGCTTTCATCTTGGATTGAAGGATGACCCAGGCCGCGTCTGACGTTAAGATAGTCAGGAACAAATGGGAGCCGTGAGATGATAACCCTTCCCAGCGTCAAGCAGCTTGCCCTCATCGTTCATGACATGAGCAATGAGGGGCTCAAGGCTGGCGGCCACTACCCGAACGCCGGCCAGGCCCCTGGCACCGCGGAGTTCATCGCCAACAACGTGCTTCTTCTGGAAGCTGCGAGGAAGCGCGGGATGGCCATCTTCTTCACCGGACATTTCCTCCGTCTCGATGCAAAGGACGCCCCCCTTGGAGGCCGTTCGGAGACCCTCGACGTGCTGAAAGATGGGTCATGGGGCGCACAGATCATCGACGAACTGAAACCGGCGCCGGGGGAGTGGATCATTCGCAAGGGAGGGGGCTTCAGCGCGTTCACAGGCACCCCCCTGGAGAAGTGGCTCCGCCGCCTCGGGGTTACGACTGTTATCATCGGCGGCGCGGGCACATCAGCGGGTGTCGCGAGCACTACCTATGCCAGCAGAGAACGGGACTTCGGCTGTGCCGTGGCCTCCGACGCGTGCAACGGGACCGGCTCGGAGAGCCACACGGCGACGATGCTGAACATCTCCACCTTCGCTCAGGTGGGGACCACCCGGGAGGTTGTTGAAGCGATGGAGAACGCGCCCGAATGATCACTCTCCCCAGCGTCAAGCAGGTTGGCCTCATCGTGCATGACATGAGCAACGACGCGCTCAAGCCCGGAGGGAAGTACCCGAATGCCGCGAACGCTCCCAGCGATCCGGCCGTCCAGCAATTCATTGCCAACAACGTCAGACTCCTGGACGCCGCCCGCCGCCGACAGGTCGCGGTCTTTCATACCGGGCATTATTTGCGGCCTGATTACCTCGACGTGGCGCCGGGCGGGAACTCCGCCCGCTTCGGCGCCCTTCAGGCCGATACCTGGGGCGCCGAACCGATAGACGAACTGAAGCCGGCCCCTGGGGAATGGAGGATCCGCAAGGGCGGCGGCTACAGCGCCTTCACCGGCACCCCCTTGGACAAGTGGCTGCGCCGGCTCGGGATAACGACCCTCATTGTCGGCGGGGCGGGCACCCATGCCGGTATCGAAGCCACTGTCCGAGACTTGCGGGAACACGATTATCGCGCCGTCGTGGCCTCAGACGCGTGCAGCGGCATGGGGACGGACCACCACGCGGCGACCATGCTGGTCCTCACCTTCGCACAAATCGGCACCACCGACGAGATCGTTCAGGCGCTGGAGACTGCGCCCGAGTAAGGAGTTGATCTGGTGAAACACGCCCTGTTGGGAGTAGCACTGGCAGCGTCTGTAACCATGGGCTGCGCAGCGGCACAGCCGCCGCCGTCCGTCGCACCTTCCCAGAGCGAGGCGCCGGTCAACGGCGGCACCATCAGCTATGTGGACAGGGACGTCGCCCACTTCGACCTGACCTACGGCGCCCAGACCTACACCATACCCATGGCCCTCGCCTTCGATAGCCTGCTCGGCTTCAGGAATGAGCCGGGCATGGAGTTTTCCGAGATGGTCCTGCGCCCGGAGATCGCCGAGCGCTGGGAGGTATCACCCGACGCTAGGACCTTCACGTTCCATCTCCGGCAAGGGGCCAGGTTCTGGAACACACCCCCGATAAACGGGCGCGAGATCACCGCGGCCGACGTGAAGTGGAGCTTTGAGTACCAGAGCCGCACCGGTGAGTTCAAAGACGCCAAGCTACCTGCGGGGCTTCTGAGCTACATGTTCGAGGGGCTTGAAGGGATCGAGACGCCGAGCAGATACACCGTTGTCGTGCGGTTCAAGGAGCCCTTTGGGCCCTTCATCAACTATGCCGGCTCCGAATGGAACCCCATCTTTGCGCGCGAGGTCTACGAGCGCGATGGCCACCTCAAGGATCAGCTGGCGGGATCAGGGCCTTATATCCTCGACACCAACGCAAGCCAGAAAGGTTCCCGCCTCGTCTGGAAGCGCCACCCTGACTACTGGGACGCAGGCAACACCTACGTGGATGAGCTCCGAGGGCTCATCCTTCCGGAACGGGCCACCAGCCTCGCCGCGTTCCAGACGAAGCAGCTCCACGTGCTGGCCGGCCTCGGTTACCAGGAGGTCGAAGAGGTGAAGCGGGCGAACCCGGACGCCGTTATAGGCGAGTTCCTGGTCCCCCGGGGTTCCCACGCCTATATCTCCCAGTCGCGCACCCATCCGTTCAACGACATCCGGGTCCGCAGGGCCCTCGCCTATGCCATCGACCGGGACGAGATTATGAAGGTCTGGACCGGTGGCAAGGGGGGTTGGGCGCTACCCGCGGCGGTCCCAAGCCTCTTCACCCAGGAAGAGACCAGGCAGATGCTGAAGTTCGACCTGGAGGCGGGCCGGCGGTTAATGGCCGAGGCAGGTTACCCCAACGGTCTGGAGTTGGAGTGGTACATCACCCAGAACGAGAGCCCCAACACCATGGCCCTCTTCCAGTTGTTGCAGGCGCAAATGAAACGCGTGGGCTTGAACGCCACCTTCAAGCCCGTGGACCTGCCCGAGCAGCGCAGGCGCCGGTATACCGGCGACCACGGCATCGACTGGTCTGTGGGCGCCCTGGGCGGCGTCAGCGCCGACATCGATTACCAGGTCTACGGGCTGTACCACAGCGAGTCTCCGGGCAATTGGGCCTTCATCAAGGACCCGGAGCTGGACAAGCTACTGGTGGCGCAACGGCGCGAGCCCGACCCGGCCAAGCGACGGGAGATCCTCCGGGGTATCACCAGGAGGATCGTGGACCAGGCTTGGGCCGTGGAGGGCGTCTACACGGTCCAGCACCAGGCCACGCAGCCAAACCTGATGAATTATCGGCCGCATCTGGGGGACCGGGCCGACAACTTGGCTTATTCGTGGGTTAAGAGGTAGGGTCGGCCTAAGTCGACTCCCGCTCTGGCTAGATCCTACGCCCGTTCCGGGACTGCGCCTGGAACGGGGGCCCTTCGGGCACTGGAACACTACTCGGACGTGTTGGTACATGGATTCCGTGCTCAGGCAGATTCCCTTGCCCCTAGGCCCGCCGGCCCTGTCTAGGCGCTTTCGCCAACAGCGACAACGTTTTGTCGATATGGCTTCGGCAAGCGCCTAGAATCGCCACAAGCTTTGTGACCAGGGCCATCGTTAATTCTGCTGCGGTACGGATAGCGATCCGCTCCAGGACGGGCGGACCTAGCGGCGGCCCTCGCCCGCAGGAATATCAACGCCGGGTTACTCTGATCCACCTGCGATCTGGTTCACATTAGGACCGGTGTTGACAGGAGACCCAATGACCCCCGGCGGCGGGCCAGGTTGGCGCGTGCGGACCGTCCGGGAGTGTCCCTGACCGTCCCCTCAGGCGCGAATCTTAACAGTTATGTCCTGTGGAATCCCCTGTTTTTAGCCCCGCGTCCACCAGTTTGGCCCTCAGACAGCCGTTCTAATGACACCAAAGCTGGGGGCGCGGTGTCACAAGTCTGCCGGGACGGAGAGGCTGGGTGGCACAGGCGGGAGGGCCAAGGTCAAGCCGCCCCCTGGCGAGTGGGCCGGATGAGTACCTCGGCCGATATGCCGAGCTTATCGTGCAGGCGGCGAATCATGTCGATGGAAAGGCCTCGCTTGCGGTTCAGTACCTCTGCAATGCGGGTTCGCGTGCCAATGATCCCCTCCAGATCTCTTCGGGTGAGCCCCTGCTGCTCCATCCGAAACTTGATGGCTTCGATAGGATCCGGTGGATCCATCGGGTGATGCTCTGCCTCATACAGGTCGATGAGGATGGCCAGCACGTCAAGGCGGTCGCCCTCGGGGGTCCCCAACTTCGCTCCCCATAGCTTCTCGGCCTCAGCCAGCGCTTCCTCATAATCGGCTGGCGTCCGAATGGGCCTCACTTCACCGCTCATGGTCCACCTCCGTTACGTCGATGCGGTCATACTCAGCGTGGGTATCGATCCACTTGATCCAGACGATGCTCTTCTCGAAGTCGACA
>CAZPYZ010000175.1:0-7892 GCA_964590215.1 uncultured Dehalococcoidia bacterium
GGGAAGGCATTACCCGACCATCTGAATGTGCATAGGCCAGCTGGTCCTAGCCACCAACGTAGGACATCTCCACCTTGGGCGCCGCACTCATCTCGGCGGTACGGACCTCCGAGTAGCGGTCGGCCCTGGCATTCCAAAGCGACCGGAGAAACTCGCTCAGGTCCTCGTCCGATGCCCCACTGCGCAAGAGCGCCCGGAAGTCGTGGCCGGAGGAGGCGAAAAGGCAGGTGTACAATTTCCCCTCGGCTGACAGCCGCGCACGGGTGCAGGCGCCGCAGAATGGCTGAGAGACGGAAGAGATGATGCCGATCTCCCCGGCGCCATCCAGGTAGCGGTACCGCTCCGCGACCTCGCCGGGATACTGGGATGGCACGCGTGCGAGCGGATACGTGCCCTCGATACGGGCGAGGATTTCCCCGGCGGAGACCACCTGTTCCAGGCGCCAGCCATTGGTGGTTCCCACGTCCATGTACTCGATGAAGCGCAGGATGTGGCCCGTTCCGCGGAAGTAGCTCGCCATGTCAAGGATGTCCGCGTCGTTTACGCCCCGCTGTACCACCATATTGATCTTGATCGGAGAAAGGCCAGCTTCCGCAGCCGCCTCAATGCCCTCGAGCACGCCGCTGACCGGGAAGTCCACGTCGTTCATGGCCTTGAAGACATCGTCCCGTAGGGAGTCCAGGCTCACGGTTATGCGCTTTAGCCCGGCCTCCTTAAGTGCCCGTGCCTTGCGTTTGAGCAAGGAACCATTGGTGGTCAGGGTAAGGTCGTCGACGCCGGGAACGTCCCTGAGCATGGCGATCAGTTTCTCTAGATCGCGTCGAACCAGAGGCTCCCCGCCGGTAATGCGGACCTTCTGCACTCCGTGTTGGGTAAACAGCCTCACCAGCCGGGTAATTTCCTCGAAAGTGAGGATTTGGCTGTGAGGCAGGAATACGTAGTCCTTGCCAAATACATCGGCGGGCATGCAGTAAGTACAGCGAAAGTTGCACCGGTCCGTTACGGAGATGCGGAGGTCCCGCAGGGGCCGGTGCATCGTGTCTAGCAGCTTCATTCTGCGCCTTGCTGATGTCTCGTCGCATCATTCTAGCGTACTGAATGCTCCCGGCACATCGCTCCATCGGGCCAACCGGCCAGCGTAACGCCCGGACTCGAAGATGGGGCCAGCCGTCTACGTTCTGCGGCTCCTACGCCTGTCAAAGGGTGGGGCGTCGACCTCGGGCTTGCGGGTCCCCACAGGGGGAGGCCCGAGGAGGAGCGAAGTGGGTGGCGCCTGGTTGCTCCTCACCGGCGCCCCGTTGAGAGAAGCGGGTTAGGCTGGGGCTTCTCGCAGCGTCCGTTCGTCACCCGTATCGGCGCTGCGACTGCCCCGGGTGAGCAGCAGTGGCGGGGTCTTCTTCAGTATCGTATCCGCCCCAACTACGCACTTTTGTACATCGCCCCGGGAAGGAATCTCATACATGATCTCCAGGAGCGTTTCTTCCATGATGCTGCGGAGGCCCCGTGCTCCCGTCTTATGGCGCAGCGCCTCCTCGGCTGCGGCCTCCAGGGCTTCGGGAGTGAAGCTCAGCTCTACATGGTCGAGGGCGAAGAAGCGATGGTACTGCTTCACGATGGCGTTCTTGGGCTCCGTGAGCACCCGGATGAGCGCCGGCTTATCCAGGGGATGGAGGGCGACGGCCGTGGTAAGGCGGCCCACGAACTCGGGGATGAGCCCGTACTCCAGCAGATCGTCCGGGGTAACTCGAGAGAGCAGATCCTCTTTGGTCGCCAGCTCTTTCGCGGTTTTCCTCGCCTTGAAGCCCAGAGAGGACGTACCTGTGCGGCGCTCGATGATGCGATCCAAACCCTCAAAAGCGCCGCCACAGACAAATAGGATATTGGTGGTGTTGAGCTGTAGAAAATCCTGGTGAGGGTGTTTGCGCCCGCCCTGGGGTGGGACGTTGGCAACGCATCCCTCGATTATCTTCAAGAGCGCTTGCTGGACGCCCTCGCCGGAGACATCGCGAGTAATGGACGGGTTCGCCCCCTTGCGCGCGATCTTGTCGATCTCATCGATGTAGATGATTCCCCGCTCCGCCCGAGAGATGTCGAAATCGGCGGCTTGAATGAGCCGGAGGAGAATGTTTTCGACATCTTCACCGACATAGCCCGCCTCAGTAAGCGAGGTTGCGTCCGCGATGCAGAAAGGGACATCCAGGATCTTGGCGAGGGTGCGCGCCAGCAGGGTCTTGCCGCAGCCGGTTGGTCCGATGAGCAGTATGTTGCTCTTTTCCAGCTCTACGTCGCTGTTGTGTCCTGTATTATTGACGCGTTTGTAGTGGTTATAGACGGCCACGCTGAGCACCCGCTTGGCCCGGTCCTGCCCTACCACGTATTCGCTCAGCAGGTCATCAATGCGCTTGGGGGTTGGGACCTTCCCGCTCTCCGGGATGCTACGGGTGCCGTGGGGCGATTCTTCATCGATGATCTCGCGGCAGAGCTCGACGCATTCATCGCAGATATAGACCGCGCCGGGGCCCGCTATGAGCCTGCGCACCTGATCCTGGCTCTTACCACAGAATGAACAGTGGTACTGCAAGCGAGATCCTCGGTTACTTGGCATCCTCGCTCCTCACCCGTGATTTCCTCTCCCTCCCGACCACGCTCTTGCGCGCGCCGCTCCCCGTATGGGAGAGGCACGAGAGGACTCTCGGATCTATCCTACTCCCGTGGCGGGGGGACTCGATACAGGCCACGCCTACCTCAGCTGCTCGCGCTCGGCGAGCCATCGTCGCGAACGAGCACTTCGTCCACGATGCCGTACTCCTTCGCCTGGGCTGCGCTCATGTAGAAGTCCCGGTCGGAGTCCCGGATGATCCGTTCCATCGGCTGGCCCGTCCGTTCCGCCAGGATGCCTCGGATGATTTCCTGGTTGCGAAGGATTTCCCTCGCTGCGATCTCGATGTCCGATGCCTGGCCGGTCACGCCCCCTCGCGCCTGATGCATGTGGATGGTCGAGTTCGGGAGGGCGTACCGCTTGCCTCGCGCTCCCGCGCACAACAAGACCGTGGCCATGCTCGCCGACATCCCCACGCAAATGGTGGAGACGTCGGGCCGGATGAGGTTCATCGTGTCCAGCATGGCGAGTCCGGCGGAAATTACGCCGCCGGGGCTGTGGATATACAGGTGGATGTCCTTGTCGGGGTCTTCCCGCTCGAGGTAGAGGAACTGGGCGATGATCAGGTTGGCGATATGATCGTCGATGGGCATGCCACAGAAGATGATTCGCTCTCGGAGAAGCAGCGAGTAGATATCGAAGGCGCGATCACCCCTGGCCCCGCTCTCTATGACCATAGGGATCACGGCTGATGGTCTGACTAGCCCACGCGGGTTCTCCGGTGGCGAGGCATCTAGGAAACCGAAAATCCCCGCCGACCAGGCGAGCTTGTGTTCGATCATCGTCATACTCCTGTGGCCAGAAGAGCCGTCATTCCGAAGGGAACGAAGATTCCGGCGCGGCCGCGCCAGGTTCAGAAACCACGGCTGCTGGCTCGGACTCGCTGCCTCGGGCAGGCCGCGGATCGGCTTCGATTCCGGTCACCGCCGCAACCAGCCGGTCCAAGGTTCGTTCGCCCATCAACCTCCTGCGGATTGAGGCCCGTCGCTCCGGCGCGGTAAAGAAGGCGCGAAACCCTTGCCGGTGCTCCTCAGAGAACGCCAGCACCAGGGCGTCGATCTCCTCGTCGACCTCCTGTTCCGTAACCTCAACACCCTCCCGTTTGGCGACCTCCTGGAGGACCAGGGACCGGACTACGCGTTGGGTCGCGTCCTCCCGGTAACGTTCGTGAAACTGCTCCTGCGTCTGGCCGATGGCCTCAAGATACTCGTCGATGCGGCCCTGGGGGTCCCGGGACACCGACCGGTCCGACTGGATGAGGTGCTCTATCTCGTGGTCCACCAGGATCTCGGGATACTCCACCCCGGCCTGAGCCACCACAGCATCCACCACAGCTCGCTGGATCTTCTCTTTCGCCTCCCGTTCGGCCGTCCTCCGGAGGTCGTCAACGACGCGATCCTTCAGAGCCTGGAACGTGTCGTACCCGGGTCCCACGCCCTTGGCAAACTCGTCGTCCAGTTCCGGCAGCCGTTTCTCTTTCACGTCAGACACGGTCACTGTGAAATGGACGGGGCTACCCGCCAAAGACTGGGCCGGGTAGTCCTGCGGCAGGTTGATGGAGAACTCTCGAGTGTCCCCCTTATTCATTCCGACCAACTGTTCGGCGAAGCCTGCGAAGGGCTCATTGCGGGCAGGATCCACGACGAACCCTGCGGCGTCCTGGTTGATATACGGGTTGCGTCCCTGCTCGGTCTCCACCTCGCTGTGAATATCCGCGGTCACCATGTCCCCGACCTGTACGGCCCGGTCCACCGGCTCCCAGGGCGCGTTATTGGAGCGCAGGTTCTCGATGACCTCAGCCACACGCTCTTCGCTGACCTCACCGACTTCCGGATCGACCCGCAGTTCGCGGTAGTCACCCAAGACCACCGCCGGCTCGAGGGCAACCGTCGCCTTGAAGGCGAGGGGCTCTACCTGAAGGATCTCGATGTGGGGCTGGCCGAAGACAGGGACCTTTTCCTCCTGGATAGCCTGGCTATACGCTTCGGGGACAACGATGTCGATAGCCTCCGAGAGGAGGGAGCCCTTGCCAATGTACCGCTCGAGCATCGCCCGAGGCGCCTTGCCCTTGCGGAACCCCGGAACAACGGTGCGATTGACGAGCCTGCGATACGCGCGTTCCAGGGATTTCTCGAGTTGTTCTTGGTCGACCTCCACCTGGAGGGCTATCTGGCGCTTCTCGAGTTGCTCGGTGGAAACTTTCATGGATCTGCTAGCGGCTCCATCAAAAATTATAACATCCGAACGTGGACGAAGGCCGCGGCGTAGGTCCGGACACCGGGACTATAATGGTGCCGCCGCGGGAGCCCGCCCATGGAGGAAATGATGGCCCGATTCGAGTTCATCCAGTACGAAAAGAAAGAACACATCGCTTACGTCACCATTAACCGCCCAGCGGTGATGAACGCTATCCATCCACCGACGAGCGAAGAGCTTTTCCAGGCCTTTTCGGACTTCGACCAGGATCAGGACGCCTGGGTCGCCATCTTCACCGGCGCCGGAGAGCGGGCCTTCTCGGCCGGGAACGACCTGAAGTACACGGCGGAGGCTGCGGCCAGGGGCGAGGGGCGCCGCCCCGGGCCCTTCGGCGGCTTCGGCGGCGTCACCAATCCCCGCTTCCAAGTGTGGAAGCCCATTATCGCCGCCGTGAACGGATACGCCTTGGGCGGCGGTTTCGAGATGGCCCTGGCCTGCGACATCATCATCGCCTCGGACAGCGCTCAGTTCGGCTTTCCCGAACCAAGACGGGGGCTCTTCGCCGGCGCCGGCGGTGTCCACCGCCTCCCCCGGGCCATGCCCTTGAAGACCGCGATGGGGTATCTGCTCACCGGCCGCTTCATGACGGCAGCGGAGGCCCACCGCTGGGGACTCGTCAACGAGGTTGTCCCGGCGGCAGAGCTTCTCCCCGCCGCAGAGCGCTGGGCCGGCGAGATCATGGAGTGCGCACCGCTCTCGGTGCGTGCCACCAAGCAGGCCGCCATGATGGGCCTCGACCTCTCCTTGGAAGCCGCCTTCAACCAGCAATACTACTGGGTCCAGCGCATGACCCAGTCTCCGGATTACATCGAAGGCCCCCGGGCCTTCGCCGAGAAGCGCAAACCTCAGTGGACTGGGAGGTAGAGGAGGGAACGTTGAAGCTGTATCGCCTGAAGGTTACATTCCGGAGCCCCAGTGAAGACACCGAAGACAAGTATCTTGCAGAGGTACCGGCGCTTCCCGGCTGTCGGGCCTGGGGAGACACCCCCGGCCAGGCCTTGGACTACGTCCACAGCGTTGCGACCCAGTTCCTGGAATCCTATAGAGAGCGCTCCCAGCCGTTACCGCCCGAGGTCGAGGCAGCCGGGGTCGAAGTACCGGAGGAAGGCCCACCCATAGTGAGATCACACTCATCGCATGACCTACCGGGAGCCAACCCCGAAGCTCCGAGTGCTGGGCTGCCAATTCGACCGGCAAGGCCGAGGCGATCACGAGACCTGGATCAATCCAGCAACAGTAGCCCGCGCCACGATCCCAAATTGGGGAGGCCGAGATCTCAAGCCGGGTACGATTTCGGGGATTCTGCGAGACCTGGGTATCAACCGGCAAGCCTTTGAACAGGCATGAAAGGTGGGGATGATGGCCGAATACCTCCGTGACCAACTGCTGAACGAGCTGGAGCGAACCCGCAAGCGAACGCTAGAGACCATCGAGGGTTTGACCCCCACCCAACTGACCTGGCTCCCCGCGACTTCCCCCGGGAATCCCATTGGGTTTCTCCTCTGGCACATGCCGCGACGGGAGGACTACCACCTTCAGGAGCGGATTCAGGGAAAGGCCCAGCTCTGGCAGTCAGAGGGCTGGCATCAGCGGGTCGGCCTTGATCCCGAGGCTACGGGCTTCGGCTTCACGGCTGAGCAGGTGCGCGCCTTCAAGGTCCCACTCTTGGAGCAGGCCATCGCCTACTACAACCGTGTCCGGGACGCCACCGTGGCCTACCTCAAGAGTGCGACAGACCCGGAGCTGCTGGGACCCATGCCAGACCCCCCGGACGTGTCCATCGCCTCCTATCTCATGCTCAGGGTCGGCCACGAGCACGAGCACTGGGGCCAGATCGACTACCTCAAGGGCATCATGCCCAGGTGACCAACCCAGACGGCGTGGGGTAGGCGCCCGCTGGAGGTCCTGCGGCCTCACCCGCTGGCTCCGCCGCCGGTTCAGCGAACCGGCCTTCGATCGTCCCGGAGGTCTTCGTGATTCGCCTACAGGTATTCCCGCTGCCATTCCCTGTAGGCACCAGCCTTTGTTAACCGTTCCATTTCCTCAGGCGAGGCGATCTTGGGGGTCAGCTCTGCCGGGGAGCCTCCAGTGTGGAGGTGGGTGTACGTCTCGTAGAACGCTTTCACAGCGGCAGCGACCGGCTGATGGCCCTGAAGAAATATGCGAGCTCCCCAGGGAGCGAGATCCTCGCGGCTGAGGTCGGCCTCGGTGCTGCCAATGATGAGGGGCAGTGGGACCGCGTCGTGAACCGCCTGAACCTGTGCCAGGTTCTCCAGTCCGACCAGGAAGACTGCATCGGCCCCCGCCTTCGCGTAGGCCTTGGCCCGCACAACGGCGTACTCGGTTACACCGGCGCGCAGCGCCCGGGTTCTTCCGACGATCACGAAGGAAGGATCCTGGCGAGCCAACATCGCGGCTCGCAGTTTCCCGGCCATCTCCTCGATGGAGACCATCTGAGTACCATCAGCATTCCCGACGCCTCTTGCCGCGCTGTCCTCGATGCTCATCCCGGAGGCGCCCGCGTGCTCGACTTCCTCCACGGTGCGCATCACGTTGAGGGCGTTACCGTAGCCATCGTCTGCGTCCACCAAGAGGCTCAACGAGCAGGCTCGTGTGATACGCCTGATCTGGCCGGCGAACTCCGTCGAGGTGATCACCTGAAGATCGGGCGCCGCCAGCACAGTGCTCGACGCGACGGAACCCGAAAAGAGGCCGATCTGGTACCCGACCGCCTCCGCGACCCGTGCCGACAAGGCGTCGTACACGCTCGCGGGCGAGACGCACGCAGAACCTGCGAGCACCTCGCGTAACCGAGTTCGGCGGGCAGTTAGGGATAGCGCCATGCGCCGCTCTTTCCCCCGGCTCGAAGCTGGAGCCAGCCTAACACCCGGCTCCTCATTCGGCAACCAATCACGTTATCATCCATGCGGCCCCCGCCTGTCTCTTATACACATCTCCGAGCCCACGAGACTAGGCA
>CAZPYZ010000176.1:0-7876 GCA_964590215.1 uncultured Dehalococcoidia bacterium
GGTACAGTGTCATGACTCTCCTCCTTGCCGCTGAGGACCCGGGCCGCCGACGTTTACCTTCGGAAGAAGATCTCCTCAACAGCTTGATGAACTCGGGCAGGCGCTTCTCTTCGTCTTCCGTCATCAGCAAGACGTTGAGCTTCCCGAGGCTCGGCTGGCTCCTTGGGGTCGGGCGCATCCTTTCGGTAGCCGTAGCTCTGTCCGCCGGTGACACTTACATTTACGTGCGTATCCTTGGCAAGTCCCCTAGCAGCTGTCCTGCTGACGAAGGAAGCATCTGGCGGGGAGGGCCCCGCACCGCCAGACCCTTCGTTCCTCAGGGTGACAGAGACCCGCTTCATCACCGTGTTAATGGAACAGGCAACCTGGTGTCGTTGCGGCGGCCGAAGGTTCGCGCCGGAGCGCGGGAGCGGGGCCCAGCCCCAGCCTGGGAGCGCAGGCGTCCCTGCCTGCCCCCTCGCCCTCGCCCCGCAGTCTGGGCTGCGCTCCCAGGTAGGTCCTTCCCCTGCACCCAACGTCCGACCAAGCCTGCAGCAGCTAGCGCCGGAAAAAGATGTCCTCGAACAACTTGATGAACTCCGGGAGCCGCTCCTGTTCCTCCTCGGTGAGGTCGAGGATGTCGAACTTGGCGAGGCTGGGAAAGTCCTTGGGGTCGGGAGCATCCTTGCGGTAGCCGTAGGTCTGCCCGCCCGTGACCAGGTTCCGCTGGCCTTCGTCGCTCAGGAGGTAGTTCACCCACAGCATCCCCGCGTTGGGGTGGGGGGCCTTGGTGAGGACGCCCGCGCTAACCCCGCCCCCCGTTGTGCCGTCCTGTAGGAACAGGATCTCCACCGGGGCGTTGGCCTTGAGGTCGGCTATGGAAGCGTCGATCCGGAAGGGCGCGAAGGCCGCCGTTTCGCCCCTGGCTACCATGGGGGGCCCGTTATTGCGGTCCCGGATGAAGGTCGGGCTCTGGGCCGCCAGCCTCTCCAGGAAGCTGCGTCCATACTGCCGGTTCGCGATGACCATGAAGCCATGCCCGGCGCCCTGGACCCTGGGGTCGTCCAGCAACAGCTTGCCCTTCCAGAACGGATCCAGCAGGTCCTGGTACTTCTTCGGCATCTTGTCTGGCGGGACCATGGTCTTGTTGACGACCATGCCCTGGACGTTGATACGGAAGTTCCAGTGGCGACCACCGCTCTCTCGAGCCGCAGGACGCAGCTGGTCCTCCTCAAGGAAGTCCCACTGCACCAACCTGCCCGCCTTGGCCTGCGCCTTGATGCTGGTGCCTCCGGCATCGATGACGTCGGCCAGATGCTGCCCGCTGGCGTACTCGGCCTCGATGCGGGTCGCCATCTCGGCGCCGCCGGGCATCGTCACCAGCTCGACACTGATACCGGGAAAGCGCCTCTCGAAGGCCGGTTTTACCTCCTTCAGCAGGTGCGGGTTAGCCGTGTAGTGGACGGCCTTCCCCTCCGGCCTCGCCTTCCCGTAGAGGTCCTGCATGTGCTGTTGTAGCGGCGTTGCCGCCTGCTGGTCCACTGCCGGCGGCTCCGGAACAGCAGTCCCCGGCGCGCATGCGAGAACCAGCAAGAGCACAATGGGAACGAACCACACCTTGGACATACTCGGTCTCTCCTCTCTGCTACGCGGTTACCGGCTCTGCCATCACCTCGGGCCTCGCCGCGGCCCGCGCCGCCCACCGGTCCAAAACGGCGGTCACGATCTTCACCAGCACAATGACCATGGCCGTGGCGAATAGCACCATGCTGAATACCGCCGCGGCGACGGTGGGCTTTCCGTCAAACTGGAGGGCCAGGATCGCCACCGACAGCACTTCGGAGCCGGGAGCGTACAGGAGCAGCGGGACGGAAAGCTCACCGCTGATGATGATGGCGACCACCAGCCAGCCGTACAGGAAGCTGCGGGCCACCAGAGGCAGCACGATGGTCATGAACGACTGCCGCCACGAGGCCCCCAGCACCCGGCTCGACTCCTCCAGCTCCTTGCTGAGCTGCACCAGGCTCCCTGCCATCACTCGCACGCCCACCGGGATCACCGTCACCACCACCCCCAGGAGCAGCAACCAGCTCGTGCCGTAGAGGCTGCGCAATCCCGGCACCGAGATATACGCCCAGAGCAGCGCGATGCCCAACACGATCCCCGGCAGTGTCCAGGGCACCCAGACCGCGAGGTCCAGCAGCCGCCGCAGCCGGTAGTTGGTACGGGCCACGATATAGGCCACCGCGGTGGTCAGGGCCATGGTGATGAGTCCTCCAACCGTGGCCAGCACCAGCGTGTTCACCACGGCGCGCCGGACCATCGTGTCCTCTATGGCCGTGCGATAGTTCTCCAGGGTGAGCAGGTTGGCTGAGTAGAGGCCGAACACCTTGGTGAGCGAGCCCATCAACAACTGCGTGGCAGGGAGCACCAGGGCCAGCAGCGCGTAGAACACGATGAGCGCCGAAAAGAAGTACCTGATCTTTCCGAGCTTCCAGACCTCGGGGCGGTAGCCCTTGCCGGTAATGGTGATGAACTCCCGGTTTCCCAGCAGCTTCCACTGGATGATCACCAGCAACAGCAGCGCGGCAATCAACGTCACGCAGAGGGCCGCCGCCTCGGAGTAGTGGGCCGGGAAGTAGTTCCGGATGTAGTCGAAGATGCGGGTGGAGAACACGTAGATCTTCGCGGGGAATCCGATGAACAGCGGGACCTCCAGGGACTGGAGCCCTCGGATGAACCCCAGGATGAAGACGCCCAGCATCGCTGGGGCCAGCAGCGGCAGGTCCACCAGCACCAGGGTCTTCCAGCGGCCTGCGCCCGACACCCTGGACGCCTCCTCCAGAGACATGTCCATCCCATAAAAGGCGCCCAGGATCAGGAGAAACTTGAAAGGTACGGTGATCATCCCGGCTATGAGGATCAGGCCGGGCCAGGAGTAGATGTTCATGAGGGGACCCGCGCCCGGGATCAGGTTCATCCAGAAGACGTTGATGAGACCCGCGCGAGGCGTCCCGAGCAGTGCCCACGCGAAGGCAAAGAAAATGCCCGGCATCACGTAGATGAGCGTCATGATGGGCATCACCCACCCCCGCAGGGGAGTGTCCGTGCGGGCGACGAGGAAGGCGAAGAACGCCGCGATACTGGTCGAGATAGTGGTAACGGAAATCGCCAGGATGACCGAGTTCACCCAGGTCTCGTAGGTGAGAGGATCGGAGTACGCGTTGACGTACCCTTCCAAAGTGAAGTCGCCTGGGAGTCCGGGCGCCGCCGACCGGAAACTGCCATACAGCAGCATGACCAGGGGATAGACCGTCAGGAAGAGCAGCAGTACGAGCAGAGCGGTGCCGCCGATGGTGACGGGCAGCGCCGCCTGCCCTAAGCGCTTCTTTCTGGTGGTGGGCCGTGTGGTCATGCTGTGTTAATGGATCACTACTCGCGCCTGTGACCTTTGGCAACCCCCGCCGTAGCAGATCCTCATAGGCCCAGCCGGAAAGCCTGGCGGGGTGGGGAAGGAAAGCCGCGGAGCATCCGCGGGTGAGCGGGCGTGCCACCGATCCGGGGTAGGGTGACTGACTACGGCCATGACGGCTGACTCACTAACCCAGGAGGGCGACGGCCTTGTCGGAGTCGATGCGCAGGCAGATCTCTTGCCCCGGGACGTAGCTATTTCCTGACTCGTGTTCGCTCGGTATGGCGCAGGTAAGACGCCAGGGTCCCGCGTCCACAAAGCACTCCAGGACGTCTCCCAGGTAGACGGTGGAGGCGACTATGCCCTTGAGGTCGTTGGGGCCCCAATCCTTGGGTGGCAGCGGCGCCAGGGCGGTAGCCCGCATCGCCACGCTCAGTTGTGTTCCCTTCGATCCTCCATGGCAGCGGCAGCGGATCACGGGGCCATCCTCCCCTAGCCGTACCACCGCGCTGTCACCCTCTACCTCGAGAACGCTCCCCGGCAAGAAGTTGGTGAAACCGACGAAATCCGCCACGAAGTGGTTGGTGGGACGCCGGTACACTTGCGACGGCGGCCCCACCTGCTGGACGTTCCCATCTTTCATCACCAGGATACGGTCTGAGAGGACCATGGCCTCGGTCTGGTCGTGGGTCACGTAGATGGTGGTGATGCCCAGCCGCCGCTGTAGCTCCCGCAGCTCCACCCGCATCTGGTACCGCAGCTTGGCGTCCAGGTTCGCCAGGGGTTCGTCCAGCAGCAGGAGCCGGGGCTGAGAGACCAGCGCGCGGGCGATGGCCACCCGTTGCTGCTGCCCGCCGCTGAGCTTGGTTGCCGGCCGCTCCTCCAGCTCTGTCAACCCCAGCAAGGCCAGTGCCTGCCGGACCCGTTCCCGGGTCTGGTTCCTGGCAACGCCCCGGATGCGGAGGGGATACGAGACGTTCTCGTAGACGGTCATGTGGGGCCAAATGGCGTAGCTCTGGAACACCATCCCCGCGTCCCGCTGCTCAGGGGGCAGAAAGACGCCCCGGTCAACCGAAGCGACGGTCCGGTCCCCGAACAGGATGTCACCGTCGTCGGGGACCTCCAGGCCCGCGATGAGCCGGAGGGTCGTGGTCTTGCCGCAGCCGCTGGGCCCCAGGAGGGTGATCAGCTCGCCATCGCTGATAGCGAAATCGATGCCGTTGACGGCGACGACGCCACCCTCGAAGCGCTTGGTCAGGTTCCTGACCGTTATGGCAGCCATTCCTCTTAGGCCGGCACCACCCTTTCCTGAGGCCGCTCAGACTCCAGCGGCAGGTCGAGATTGTAGAGCTTGATGGCGTTCTCCCGGCAGACCTGGCGCTTCACCTTGTCATCGACTCCCTCGAAGTTGCGGTCCACGGTTTCCTGCGAGTAAGGCCATGTGGTGATGCCGTGAGGGAAATCGCTGGCCCAGAGGAAGTTATTGGCGCCATACACGGGAGTGGTCAGGGCTCCCGCCCGATCATCCTGGAACGTGAAGAAGACGTTGCGGTCCAGGTACTCGCTGGGCGGCCGGCTGTTGACGTTCTTCTCGGGGTCATGAATAGAGCTTCGGCCAAAGCTGAAGTCTGCCAGCTCGTACATGTGGGCCACCCAGCCGGTGTCGAACTCGGCGCAGACCACTTTCAGGTTGGGATGGCGGTCGAAGACGCCGGAGAAAATGAGGTGGCCGATGAACTGCTGGGCGTAGGCAATGGTCCTGGCCTTGCCCAGGCTCTGGGTGCGAGGATCCGCCCGGCGGGGCCCCTCGAACTGCTCCCTGGCGACGCCTTGGGTAGACGTGGTGTGGATGTTGAGCACGATCCCTGTCTCCTCCGCGGCCTGCCACAACGGCTCGTAGTAGGGCTCGTAGTAGCCGCTGTCCTTGATGGCCGAGGGGATCTGGGCCGCCTTGAAGCCGAGCTTCGCCAGCTCATGGACGTCCTCCACGCACTTCTCCATGTCGAGGACGCTCAGCAGGGGCACGCCGATCAGGCGCTTTGGAGAGTAGCTGCAGAACTCGTGCAGCCAGAGGGAGTAGGAGCGGAGGATGGAGCGCTGGAAGGGGGCATCGGTCAGCCCGTAGAAGAAGCGGCTCGGGCTTGCAAAGAGGATCTCGGCCTCGACCCCATCCTTGTCCTGGGCCTTCAGGCGGGCCGCCGGGTCCCAGCCCGCAGGGTAGTCCTCAAAGCGGAAGGCCGCATTGAAGTCGATGGTCTTCGCGAAGTCAGCCATGCCGGCCTCGGAGACCCCTTTGGGCTTGGTCAGCACCAGGCCGACGGAGAAGTGGGACACCCCCAAGGGAGGAAGTCCATCTGTCAGTAGCCAGGTACCCCGAGGCACGCCCTCCGGGTCTCGCACCACCTTGGGCGCCCGGTCTCCATACTCTTTCTGCACCCGCTCGTAGGCTGCCTGCGGCTCATTCAGGTGGCTGTCCGCCGAGATGAGCTTGAAGATTGCCATGGGTGTCTCCTCCTGCTGATTGTGGCTAGTGTACTGCGTGGCTATACGAAGCGTCTCAGGTGCAGACACGGGATTTGTAATCGGTAATGCGTGACTCGTGATGCGTAATGCGTGAAGGGGCGGTCACGTTTAGAACCTGCGCCGCCCGGGGGGCATCTTGTCGACGTCGAACCAGGTGGCCTGGGAGTTCATGATCGACACACTGGAGCTGAAGGAGCCGAAGAAATCGTGCACCCACGGCTGCAGCGCCTGGAAGGTCACGGTGTTGAACAGCGGTATGAAGTACACGTTGTCGATCATGATCTGCTGCATCCTAATCAGCAACTCGTTCAGTTTCTTCTGGTCCGTTTCCGACTTCGCCTGAGCTAGCAGCCGGTCGAGCTCCGGGTCCTTGACGCCGGAGATGTTGCCTGGAGAAGTGGAGTGCCACTGCGTGAAGGCCGACTCCGCGGCGATGGGACCGGCGCCGCTCACGGTGGGGTTCAGCTCGAAGTCCATCTCCCGGATGACCTGGGCGTTGTAGATCGCGTCGTCCTGCGGCACCAGGGCAGCCTCTATCCCGATCTCCTTGAGGGCGGCCGCCACGGGCTGGGCCAGCAGGTACGGGGTGCCCCCCGCGGTGCGGTATTTCAGCGACAGCTTCAGTCCCGAGGCGACGCCAGCCTGGGCCAGCAACCGTTTCGCTTCGGCGATGTCCTGGTCCTTGGGCTGGCGCCATCCCGGCAGCTTCAGATACTCTTCCGGCTTCATGCCGATCCCTTGCATGGCGAGGCCGACGATGACGGGCGGCGGCGGGCTCACGGCGCCCTCGCCGAAGGTGACGATGTCGACCATTTTCTGGCGGTCCATCGCCAGGTGAATGGCCTTGCGCACCCGTAGGTCGTTCAGGGGCTCCCGACGCTGGTTCATGGCGACGCCCGGCGTGTTATCGCCCAGGTAGCTGATCTTCTGGGTCCCCGGTACGGAGCGTTCCACCAGCTCGAACTGGACCTTGTCGTTGAGGCTGATGAAGTCCAACTCTCCCGCGATGAACGCGGCGTTCTGAGTGGAGCGGTCGAGGCCGTAGAGGATGCGTATCCCATCGAGGTGGGGCTTGCCCGCCCAGTGGTCCTCGAAGCGCTCCAGCTCGAAGCTCTTGGTCCGGGTGAAGGCACGGACCTTGAAGGGGCCGGTGCCGATCGCGGTCTTGTTGTACAGCTCCCGCAGGGCGTCGCCCGTGACTCCCGCCTTCTCGGCGGGGTGCGCCGGCAGCATCTTCGGCCCGTAGTTCGCCAGCCTGGACAGGAAGGCGGCGTCAGGGTCCTTGATCCGGACCTGGATGGTATCGGGCGTGGGGCTGTCCACGCTCTCGATGTTGCGGGCAATGGTCTTGAGGTCGGTCCCGGCCGGGGGATCCCCCCAACGCTCCAGGCTCCAGCGCACGTCCTTGGCGGTGAAGGGCTCCCCGTCGTGCCATTTCACGCCCTTGCGCAGCGTGAACCGGAACGTCTTGGGGTCAACCTGGCTCCAGCTCTCGGCCAGCCTCGGAGCGAGGTGACCCGCGATGCCTCGGGACGCGACGTCATCCCCCTGCTTGGTGAACTGGTACCAGATCAGGTTCTCGAAGGCGGGAGTCAGGGAGGTCCGGTGCCCTCCGGTGCCGGATACGCCGTCAAACCAGTAGAGGCCCGTGGGTTCGGCGTTGGAGGCGGCCTGGAACACACCGCCGTACTGCTTTGCCGGCTGCTGCTCCTCCTGCGCCTGGGGAGGCGCCTGCGCACCTGCGCACGCCGTCGCCAGCGCACAGACCAAGACTATCAGAATGGATGCGATTCGCCTCCTGCCAAGCATCGAGTACCTCCTTCGCGAGTTTGGCGATAGTACCACCAATCGCGCGGTAGGCCAAACGCTGCAGGCGGGTCCCTGCGGGGGTGGGTCGCTGTTCCCCCGTAAGAGCTCAGAGTTGAGGGGAAATGAGGAGTTGGCGGCAGGCGAGCAAGGGGT
>CAZPYZ010000177.1:0-7832 GCA_964590215.1 uncultured Dehalococcoidia bacterium
AACTTCCTGCACGAAGAGCGGGTTGCCCTCCGTCTGCCGGTGCACCAGCTCCGCCCGGCTCCATATCACCTCTCCTGAGCCTCTCCCGGCCGCCCTTCCAGATCCCTCGCTTTGCTTAGAATTCTAGAATGAATGGGGCTCAAGCGAGAGGAAACTGAGCGCGATTGTCGCAGATTCCCTGCTGATCCGCATCTAAACAAACCAAACTGGATGCCTTCCCATTGAGACTTGCGTCTGGGATACGAAGGTGGCCCCCATCGATGTCGGGGGAATGAGGCAAGAATGCGGGCTGCTGGGCTTCGCCCGCACCCATTTGATCGGGCGGGTGATATTCCGCGTGGGGATTGACAAGGAGGAATAGTTCGTGTATAGAACATGTGTTCCTTAGCATCACGCCTCCCACGGCCATGACGCAGAAGACCGTCCACGAGTTCCGTGATCCTATCCATGGCTTTATCCATGTCGACACGGATGAGCGCCGTGTAATCGACTCGCCACCTGTGCAGAGATTGAGGCACATTCATCAGTTGGCAACGACGTACTTGGTCTACCCAGGAGCAACGCACCGCCGGTTTGAGCATTCGCTGGGAGTCATGGAATTGGCTGGCAGGGTCTTTGATATTGTGACGGCGCCCGACAATTTGCACCCGTCCGTTAGAGAGCTCTTTCCTGAGATCAAGCGCGACGACTCACGCCTGTACTGGAGGAGGGTGGTTCGGATGGGGGCCCTCTGCCATGACCTCGGGCATCTGCCGTTTTCTCACGCCGCCGAGCACGAGTTGCTTCCTGACGGGTGGGATCATGAGAGGCTCAGCGTTGGTCTGATCATGAGCCAGAAGATGCAGGCGTTGTGGCATCGAATGACCCCGCCGCTCCGCCCCGAGGACATCGTAAAGGTAGCTGTGGGCGCAAAAAAGCTCTCTGGTCAAACCTTCACTGACTGGGAAGCCATCGCCTCGGAGATCATCGTCGGGGACGCGTTCGGAGTCGATCGAATGGACTACCTGCTACGCGACTCCCTTCATGCAGGAGTCGCGTACGGTAGGTTCGATCATTTCCGACTTGTGGAAACCCTGAGGATCTTACCTCCCCCAACCCAGGTCTCGTCGGAGCCCCAGCTCGGCGTAGAAGAAGGCGGACTTCATTCCGCTGAAGCGCTGGTGTTAGCAAGGTATTTCATGTTCTCTCAGGTGTACTACCACCCGGTCCGACGGGCCTACGATGTTCATCTAAGGGACTTCCTACAAGAATGGTTGCCCATCGGCAAGTTCTCCACAGAGATTGACGATCATCTGAAAATGACGGACACAGAGGTCCTAGCCGCGATGGCGCAGGCAGCCAAAGACGAGTCGGCTCCGGGACACGATCCCGCACGTCGCATCATGCAAAGGCAACACTTCCGGGAGCTTTGGAGACGCAACCCCGCGGATTCGAAGCTGCTCCCCGATCCAGGACGATCGATCTACGACGCAGCCCGACAAGAGTTCGGGGATGAGGTCCTCCGCCGGGATCGCCTCACACCGGACGCTCCCTATATTGAGTTCCCGGTTTGGTACCGCGACGAGGATAGAGTCCTATCTGCTCAGGAGCTCTCGGAGGTCCTTCCTACTTTGCCTGCTGCTGGATTCGACTACGTGCTCATCCGACCCGACCTGGTAGACCAGGCGGGCAAATGGCTGCGGGAGAACCGGCAGGCTATCCTAGAGCGAGCAACTCGTGAGATAGGGAAGGAGGAAGAATCCAGTGGCTGATCTACGCCAAGAGATCCTTCTGCTCGGCCTGCTGAAGGCCATGGAAGAAAGAGGCAGCTGGTGCGGGGAGACGCACGTACAGAAGTGCGTCTATTTCCTGCAAGAGGGCTTAGGCGTGCCGCTAGGGTTCGATTTCATGCTTTACAAGCATGGTCCGTTCTCTTTTGAACTCCGGGAGGCACTAGGCCAGATGCGAGATGAGCTCCTGATTGACATAGCGTCGAGAGGTCCTTATGGTCCCTCCCTAGTAGTCACGGAGTCGGGACAGGGACTGCTATCGTTGCGTCAGGGTATCCCGGATTCCCACAACGACAAAGCGGCGTTCGTGGCCGAGAACCTCGGTCCGAAGACGGTTGTGGAGTTGGAAAGGCTGGGCACCGCACTCTACGTGACTAAACAACGTCCTGGAGCTACGCCCGAGCAGAGAGCAAGTGACTTAACCCATGCAAAGCCGCATGTCCGACTAGAAGATTCCCGGGTTGCAGTGGGTCAGGTGGACGCTCTTCTGGCTCAGGCACCGTTTCGATAAGTGGAACCCCGCCCGCTCCCCGAAGCTAGCCGCAGAAGGCGCCATTCGTGTCCTTCGCAAGGTCTCTGTGGTTACAGGTTCTCTGGCGGCCAGGCCTGGCTGCCGATGAGGGGCACGAAGCGGCAGCCGCCCAGGGACTTGCGGGCGACCCTGTCGCCGCGGCGGGTGACGACCAACAGCTCCTGGCTGTTCCGGGGGCCGACCGGTATGACGATACGACCGCCGTCCTTCACCTGGTCCAGTAGCGCCTGGGGGACATAGGGCGCGGCCGCGGTCACAAGGATCGCGTCGT
This sequence comes from uncultured Dehalococcoidia bacterium, assembly GCA_964590215.1. Classification (GTDB taxonomy): domain Bacteria; phylum Chloroflexota; class Dehalococcoidia; order SHYD01; family SHYD01; genus CAZPYZ01. Next base: position 2,573 of record CAZPYZ010000177.1, read on the forward strand.
AGGGGGCGCCATCCGGCCACCCAATGCTGCCCTCCTCGGTGACGTTGACCGACACGTTCTCCAGGTTGAGGGACTCCAGGCGTTCCCGGGCTTCCTGCGCCAGGGTTGGGAAACGCTCCACAGAGACCACTTCCCGAGCTAGATGGGCGAGCACCGCCGCCTGGTACCCGGAGCCCGTCCCCACTTCCAGCACCCGCTCGTCTCCCTTCAGGTCCAGGGCCTCACTCATGATGGCGACGATAAGGGGCTGAGAAATCGTCTGTCCCTCGCCGATGGGGAGCGGGTTGTCTTCGTAGGCGCGGCTGGCGAGGTCCGGGGACACGAACCGCTCTCGCGGCACTTCTTCGATTGCCTTCAGGACACGAAGGTCATGGACAGTCCGAGCGATTTCGTCGAACAGCCGGCGACGGGCGGCGTCAAGGGAGGGCATGGACTCATGATAGCCAACCAGGTCTCGGCTTACGCGCGCCGGTGAGGTAGGGGCGGCGACAAAGCGTCGCGAGCCGGCCCAGGTCCCACCGTCACCCTGGCCCTCTCCCTCAAGGGAGCGGGGTTCCGGCGTCAGTCCTTGGGCAGGGCGTAAGTCCGCTGGGGGAACATCAGCGACTTGACGGTGACGGGCAGGACCTCGGTGACGCCCATGGGCCTGCCGATGTCGATGTAGTCCAGGTCCCCGACGTCGATGCCGTCAATGGCGATGATGTCCCGGCCAACGTGGAGCTCTTCCTTCAAAATCCCGCCGAGGGATTTCGCAACGTCCTGGTCCAGTACCAGGTAGAGGGGCGCCGCACCCGCTTCGGGGACCTCGATCACGGACGTGAGCGACTCGGCCAGCTTGCGCAGAGACCAGTAGTCCTGCTGCCCGATGATGGACACCGCCAAGGCCAAACCGTCGCCGAAGGTGGTCAGGTCGAACTTGCCGAGGGCCTGCTGGACCGCCTCTTCCACAGGCATGCCGTCCATCACTGGCCGAACGACCTTGAGCCCAAACACCGGAAGAGGAGCATGGCTGGAGATATAGCTGGTGCTGCCACTGGCCTGGACGGTGTACTCGCCGGCGCCGATGACGGTGGCCCTGATACCCTCGGTGGGCTCCCGGACAATGCCGGACTTCTCGAGGCCCGCAACCTCTTCTCGCATCGCCTTGCCGAAGAGCGGTCCAAGATCTCCGTACGCCTGTTTCTCGTGGTCGTAGACGTATTCTGAGACGCCGCCGGAGAACACGACGTAGTCGATCCCCTGGAGCCCCGGCAGCGGCCGCAGAGGGTCGGTGAGCATCAAGGTCTGGGCGAGGCCGGACAATGGCTGGCCCTGCATCACCTCAACCAGGACTCTCGCCATGAGGGCCGCGAAGGGCTCCTGGAGTTCCCGGGGCAGCGGGCCGCCTAGCTCGATCTTGTGGCCCAATTCACCCATGAGCACCCGCGCCGGGTTCTCGATGCGCGTGATGTGCCCCTGCTCGTCATAGGCAATGAGGCGCGCGCCAACCTCGACGGCGGCGGTCTGGGCGACCACGCCCTTCTCGATCAGAGAGAGCTTCGCGGTGCCGCCGCCCATGTCCACGTTCAGGACTGTTGCGCCTTGTTCTTTGGAAAGGTTCGCCGCGCCGCAGCCGTAAGCGGCCAGCAGCGCCTCATGATTGGGGCCCGCGGAGGCGCAGATGAACTTACCCGACTCCTTGGCGAACATCTCCAGGATCGGCCGGGCGTTTTCCTTCTTGAGCGCCTCGCCGGTGATGACGACGGCTCCGGTATCCACGTCATCTGGGGTGAAGCCGGCGTCCTTGTAGGAACGGTGGATAAAGTCCTCGATCTGCGGCGTGTCCATGAGCACGCCCGAGCTGTAGGGAGTCAGCATGATAGGGGAGCGATAGAGAACCTCCCGGTTGGTCACCTTGAACTGGGAGGAGTAGTTGGCGCCCTCCCGCCGCAGGGTCAGCCTGGAGAACACCAGGTGAGAAGTGGAGGACCCGATATCGATGCCCACGCTCCTGAGGTGGAAGACCTCGATCCCCTCGATGTCCTCCCCGCCCTCCATCCGGGACAGGTCTATGTCTTCGTCGTGGTCGTGGTCGTCGTCTACGTCGTGGTCGTCAAAGAACATGGCCGCTCCCCAAAAAATGACCCGGACTCGCACAGGATCCGGGCCTGAGACTAGGCCTGAGTATAGGCAGGGGGCTCTCTAGCGTCAAGCCAAAGAGGGCCATGGCGGGCTGGTCTGACACAGGACGATGTCATTCGCGGGAACTGGCGGCGGTCCGGCCCCGCGTGTGGCAATGACAGTCATCGATGGCGTCAGTTCAAGATCGCCTTCGCCAGCTCCTGGGTCTTGGCGTATTCGGCCGCCATGTCCCAGGAATCCCTGCTGCGGTACTTCCTGTTCGGCTCGGGCATCAAGTCGGGAGCCACCGGCTCCACGTCCACCCGGCGGCTGTTGATGGGCACGGCCCGACCCCAGAGGGTCTGGCCCTCCTTGGTCAGCAGCCAGTTGACGAAAAGCCTGGCGGCGTTGGGGTGTGGTGGCTCCCGGAAGGCCCAGACGACGTTGGAGCCACCACCGACGGAGTCGACCCCCTCGAGGTCCAGCCGCTTGAGGTTCCTCCCCAGACCCTGGGCGAGGAACTCGGCAAAAACTTGACGGTTCATCCCGCCGATGGCGATGGCGACCTGGCCCCTCACCATCATCTCCACCAGCTGCCGGTTGTCCCGGCTGTAGACAAGCTCCTGGTCTCTTATCAGCCGCCTCACGAAGCCGTCCCCCTTCTCCAGCCGCAGCATGGTCAGCGGCGTGAAGCCTGCCCCGTGGGTCCGCGGGTCGCCGGTGCGGATCCTGCCCTTCCACTTCGGGTTGAGCAGGTCTTCGGGCGTCGTGATCTCGGCGGGGCTCACCTGGTCGGTGTTAATCCACAGGTCTTCACTCCGTTCTACAAAGCTGGAGTAGACCCACTTCTCGTCCTTGTCCAGGAACCCTGCCTCGAAGCCACCGTGCCAGACCTTGTCGTCCAGCACGTCGCCCCGCAACAGCACCGACATGATGGGTTGGATATACCCTTCATTGGCCATGGCCCTGGGGACGATGGCCCAGGTGGAGGTCATGGCGTCGTAGCTGTTGATACCGGACTTCCGTTCCTGCAGAAAGCGCGGCGTGAAGTTGCTGGCGTTCAGACTCGTATGTTCGACGGTGATGCCCGGGAAGGCGCTCTCAAACGCAGCGACAGTGTCCCGATACACCGCGCCTACGGTGGTTACCAGGCTCAGCTTCCCTTCCTTGTTGGCGTTGGTCACCAGGTCCCGCCACTCCGCCTCCCATCCCGATGCGGTGCCCGCGTCTCCGGAAGCGCCGGGATCGGGCGGCGCGGCGCCGGGCGCGCAGGCGGCTGCGAAGCCGGCTGCGGTGACGCCGGCTGTGCCCAGGAACCCTCTCCGGTTGGTACCCGGTACGGAATTGTCGGGCATTAGGTCCTCCAGGCGTTTTGTCATGATATGGAATGACAGGGCTGCATCGTCAGCTCAAGTGCTTCCGAAAGAATGCGAGAGTACGGTTCCACGCGTCCTGGGCCGCCTCCTGGTTGTATGCATCGGGCCGGGTGTCGTTGAAGAAGGCGTGCTGGGTTCCCGGGTAGATCTTGAAGTCCGTCTCCAACCCCTGGGCCTTGACCTTCCCCTCCAGTTCGCGGGCCGCCGCCGGCGACGCATAGTCGTCGTGCTCGGCGAAGGCGCCGAGGACGGGCGCCCTGAGCTTGGTGAAGTCCGGCTGGACGCTGGGGTGAATACCGTAAAAGTCGACGACAGCGCCCACCTGGTCGGGACTGACCGTTCCGGCGTAGACGGCCAGCTGCCCGCCCATGCAGAAGCCGATGACGCCGGCCTTGGCGCCGGCAGCTTGGGTCAGGAGATGCTGGGCAGCTCCCCGGAGGTCCCTGGCCGCCTGGTCGATATTCAGGGCCATCATCAGCTTGCCTGCTCCGTCGGGCTCGTTTGCAACCTGCCCGTGGTAGAGATCGGGCGCAAGGGCCACGAAACCCTCGCGGGCGAAACGGTCGGCCACGTCTTTGATGTGGTCCACCAGGCCCCACCACTCCTGGATCACGACCACGCCGGGGCCGGACCCCGACGCAGGCTTGGAGAGATAGGCGGGCGTTTCCCCGCCATTGCTCTGGTAATGCACCATTATGCCTGTCATGGGTTATCCTCCGTCTCTGCTGCGCCAACGCCGCAGTTGACGGCACGATTATACTGGTGGGCACGATGGAGATCATCCTCGCCGCCCTGGTCCTGCTCGCGCTCTATCTCATCGAGGATCAGCGCCTGAGCCAGTTGGGCGCTTGGTTCCAGGACTTCATGGACTACCTGGAACAGCAGCAGCAGGGGCGGTAGAGCCTCAGTTTATAGCTCGGGTGTCACGGCACTGTGGGAGGTAGTTCCCGGAGCCCCGTCGAAGGGAAGGGCTGGTAACCCAGATGTAGTCTACGGTCCAAGGCGGTGTGGCGGCGGACCTTGGACTAGGGACTTTGGACTGATAGTATCCGGTCCATCCCCGCCAGGTCCTTCGATACCCGCGCTGTTGCGCCCGGAAGAGCCTCTTCGGCCAGCCTTCGTGCCGCGAGCCCCTGGTCGTAGGCGATCTCCATGAAGAGGGCTCCGCCGGGGTTGAGATAGCGGGGCGCTTGCCCCAGGAACCGGCGGATGACCTCGAGGCCGTCCGCCCCTCCCGACAGTGCTTCGTAGGGCTCCCAGGAAAGCTCCACCTGGGCGGCGCCACACCAGCGGGGGAGTTGGTCTTCCCGGACGTAGGGGAGGTTTGCCACGACCAGGTCGACTGGGCCCGGCAAAGGCTCCAGGAGGTCGCCCTCCAGGAAGGTTACGTCCACGCCTTGTCTTTTGGCGTTCTCGCGAGCCACTTCCACCGCCCCGGGAAACCGATCGATGGCGTAGACACGCAGGCGCGGGCATTCAGCGGCAAGCGTAACGGCGATGGCGCCGCAGCCGGTGCCGACGTCGGCTACGGCGGGCCGCCGTGCGCCCTCACCCCTTCGACCCGGTTCAGGAAGCGCCTGGCCCTCTCCTCCAGGGAGACGGGATCCCTGCCGTACCCACACGAGGGCAGCCTCTACCATCAACTCCGTCTCAGGGCGGGGGATCAGGACCCGGGGGTCGACGAGGAACTGTCGATCGTAAAACTCACGGTGGCCGACGACGTAGGCGAGGGGCTCTCCTCCGAGGCGGCGCTGAAGGAGGGCCTGGAACCGCCGGGCCATATC
>CAZPYZ010000178.1:0-7810 GCA_964590215.1 uncultured Dehalococcoidia bacterium
CCCGGATCAGGAGGTGGAGGATTCCGTTGGCGAGGGCACCGTCAGTTCCGGGCCGCAGAGGCAGGTGGATGGTGGCGGACTCCGCGGTGCTGGTGCGACGGGGATCGACGACGATGAGCCGCCCGCCGTTGCGCCGCTGGGCCTGGAAGTACTGCATCATCGGTGGCATCGTCTCGGCCGCATTGCTCCCCACCAGCAGGATGACTTCCGCCAGGGGGATATCCTCCAAGGGGAACGGCAGGCCTCTGTCAAGGCCGAAGGTTCTTATCGCGGCGGCCGCCGCGGAGGACATGCAAAAGCGCCCGTTATAGTCGATGTTCGCGGTCCCCAGAGCCACGCGGGCGAACTTGCCCATGAGGTAGGCTTTCTCGTTGGTCAGTGAGCCTCCGCCGAAGACGCCAGCCGCGTCCTTTCCGTATGATGCTTGCGCATCCCGGAATGCCCGCTCCGTCCGCGTCAGCGCCTCGTCCCACGAGACGGACGCCAGGCGGCCGTCCTTTCCCCGTGCCAGGGGATGAAGGAGTCTGTCCGGGTGGTCCAGCAGGGCTGTGGAGGTCCAGCCTTTCAGGCAGAGGCCCCCCTTGTTGACAGGGAATGCTTCATCCCCGAACACCTCGAGGCCGGAGATGCGCATGCCGCACTGCAATGCGCAGTAGGGGCAGTGGGTCCTGGTGTCCTGCTGGGTCATCGGTCTCTGTAGCCCAGCCTAGGGATGCGTTGTTACGCCGGGATTTCGCCCCGGTTACGCGGCGGTTACGCTCCTGTTAAACCTTCGCGACGCGATGTCTGTGTCCCCGCCCCTCCGAACCCGGATTTCGGTTAGTATTGGCGCATACCGTCCGGAGGTGCAGGCCATGCTGACGCGGGAAGAGAACGAGTTAATCTGCAGGACCGGCCCAGGAACACCCATGGGTGAGCTGTTCCGGCGTTTCTGGGTCCCCGCTCTGCTGGCGTCCGACCTGCCGGAACCGGACTGCGCCCCGGTGCGCTTGAAGATCTTGGGTGAGAACCTCATCGCGTTCAGGGACACCGGCGGCCGCGTCGGGATCCTGGACCGCCAGTGTCCGCACCGTCTGGCAGACCTCTTTTTCGGCCGCAATGAGGAGCACGGCCTGCGCTGCTCGTATCACGGCTGGAAGTTCGACGCCGGCGGCGCCTGCTTGGATATGCCCACTGAGACGGCTGACAGCAATTTCCGCAATAAGGTGACGATCAAGAGCTACCCAGCTAGGGAGTGGGGCGGCGTGATCTGGACCTACATGGGACCGCCGGAGCTGATGCCGGAGCTGCCTCAGTTCGAGTGGGCCCGAGTGCCAGAGGACCACCGGGTGGTGCGGAGCTGGCTCCAGGACTCCAACTATCTGCAAGCCGCGGAAGGCGAGATCGATTCCGCCCACGTGAGCTTCACGCATCGCTGGTTCAACAGAGACAATCCCCTGGCTCAGCGGGTGATCCGGAGGACCGGCAGCGGCGGCGCGGTCCTAACGGACGTGGACGGTGCGCCGCGCCTGACCGTGAAAGAAACCGAATACGGCTTCGTGTATGGATCACGGCGCAGCACGGGAGACGGCCAGTACTACTGGCGGGTCACCCAGTTCCTGCTCCCCTTCTTCAGCCTGATCCCCGGTCCGTCCTGGCCCAGGGGCGGACGCTGCTGGGTACCCGTCGACGATTACCACAACATGGCCTTCCAGTACTCGTGCAACCCCGAGCGCCCGCTGACCGAGGAGGAGCGGTTCCGGGCCAGCGCCAGCCCGGAGCAGCCGTTTTGGACCCAGGTCAGGCTGCGTGATGACACCATCATCGACACCTGGCGGCCCAAGCGGAACCGGGACAACGACTACCTCATCGACCGGCAGCTTCAGAAGACGGCCCAGTACACCGGCATCGCCAGCGGGCGGGAGCAGGACATGGCGCTGACCGACGGCATGGGCGCCATCCCGGAGCGCTGGCGGGAGCACCTCGGGACGACGGACGTTGCCATCATCACCGCCCGCCGGATGCTGCTGCGCCTGGCTCGGGAATTACAGCAAGGGAAGGAGCCTATCGCGCCGCACCTGCCTGACGCTTTCCGGGTCCGCCCCATCGACATCGTGTCGGACGAGGCGGACTTCGGGAGGCTCTACCAGAAGCATGGGGAACTGGCCGTCGCGACGGTGTGAGAGGAGGGGTTCCTCTAGGGGCCCTGGTAGACCATGAGGCCGGCGCCGTATTCGCCGGCCTCCGGCTTGCGAAGCCGCGGACCTGGTGGGGCAACGGTCTCCCCCCGCCAGGTCCTCCGGTCGCCCTCCACGTGTTCCCGTCACCGCCGCTCCTCAGGATGACGAGGTGAAACTACGGCTTCAGCTGGACCTCTTTGAACCCGTCGCCCACGGGGTACGCTGGCGGCTCCGGGAAGGGGATCAGCGCCTCCCCCCGGGCGGCCCGCTCGTCGGCCTCCTGAAACACGGCGCGCAGCAGATCCACCTGCGGGCTGAAGCGCAAGGGCGTTTGCTCGAATTGACCCGGCCGGAACTGCATGCCTAGCTGGCGCTTAATCCGGGTGTCGTAGGAGAGCTGCTCCTGGGGCAGGTCGATGCGCACGTTCTTAGCCGGGTCGCGGTAGACCTCCAGCGTCGGCTCCTCACCCCGTTCCACCCGGGCCATCTGCTCCAGCAGCAGCTCCCGGAACATGATGACTCCCACGTCCGTCTGGCCCAGCTTCTCCAGGTCCCGGCGGGCATAGGGGCCTTGGGTAACCCATGCCCACATGTCCTGCACCGCCACCATCTCCGTCATGTACTTACCTCCCTCGTCCGTCAACGGGATCTCGTACACGGGCATGGAGTTCTGGGGCGGCACCGGGACGCCGGGGTGGTAGGTGTTGTAGTACATGTGCCAGGTGTGGGTGTCGTCCACGGGGACCCGGATCTGGAAGGTAGAGCTGCCGCCACCGCCAACCCGCAAAATGTACGGGAAGATGACAGGATGTCCGATACGCCAGGGGTCGTCTTCCTCGGTGTTTCCCTCCACCACCCGGCGCTTGATGATTCCGTGCTCGAACCGGGTGAAGCCGATCTTCTGGTGTCCCGCCCGGAAGCGAGGAATGATGTCCTTACCCCGACGCTGCCAGACGTAGTCCATGTAATAGCCATGGAGCCACTCCACGTGGACGGGGTCCAGGGAGTTTTCCATGCACTGGATCCAGTTGCAGTCCAGCATGGTGACGCCAGCCTGCCGGATGACATTGGTCCCACACCAGGATGTCGTACCGGGGCAGCAACGGCGCCGGCTGGGGACCCAGATAGGCCCACACCAGCCCGCCCAGCTCCTGTACCGGGTACGCCTTGGTGGTGACCCGGTCCTTGAAGGTGGAGTCCCAGGGCTCGGCCGGCTGTTCGAGACAGCGGCCCTCGTGATTGAAGACCCAGCCATGGTAGGGGCAGCGGAGGCCCTCCGGTTCGGGAATCCCGTATTCCATCGAGACGCGGCGGTGCGGGCACGGCTCGTCGATGAGGCCCAGGGTGCCTGACGTATCCCGGTACAACACAAGGTCCTCGCTCAGGAGGCGGACCTTCTTGACCGGGTTCTCTTCCAGCTCTGCGGTCCCTGCAATGGGGTACCAGTAGTAGCGCAGGAGCCTGCCCATGGGGGTCCCCGGGCCGGTCTGGATCAACTTCTCGTTGAGTTCTGTGCTGAGCATTGTTGACTCCTCTCCGTATCACCCTCGTCATTGACTTGAAAATGTGGCACAGCCGCCCTCGGCTGTGTTGAACTGCGGGCCGATTTTCATCCCCAGGGGTGCGGGCGCAAGCCCGCGTTGGCGATTGCGATGGAAGGGGCCCTGTTTGCGACGGGATCGCAATGGACGCGCGCTTGAAAGATGCGCAGGTTTTGCCGGGATCGTCAAGTCACAGGCACAGAACAGACAGGCAGGATTACCGTCCTGGCCACGTGGATCGGTCTGCTAAGATAGCGTCATGAGCTCAACTGCCAAGATCGTGCATGACCCCAACATGTGTGGCGGGTCCCCGACCATCGACGGGACGCGGATAACCGTCACCAATATCCTGTGGAACTACCGCTTCGATCTGGCCGAAATCGTGGCGGAGTCGGCGGGGCCGCCCGATGTTAGTAAGGGCCGCATCGAGCTGCCTCTGGCTCCAGTCATCGAAAAGATCCATGATGGCTTCCCCCACCTGTCCAGAGAGCAAATCGAGGCCGCTCTAGCCTACTGGCAGCAACACCCGGACGAAATTCGGCGTGAGCTTGAGGAAGAGGCCGTCCTAGCCGAAGAGCTACAGCGGAAGTATCCCCCGCCTACCCCTCGGTGACCTTTCCGGTCTACTTTGACGAGAACGCACGACCCGAGGTTGCCTTCCACCTCCGCTGTGACGGGTACGACGTCCAAACCGCTTCAGAAGCCGGGCTGGCGAATGCAGCTATTCCCGACGAAGTGCATCTCGAGCACGCTGCGCGAACTGGGCGGATCCTGTTCTCGCATGACCTTAAGACGATGTCAGGAGCAGCCCAAGGACGGCTTAACCAAGGGAACCATCATCCAGGCCTAATCTTGTGCGATGAACGGTCGCCCGGCGAACTGATCGCCCGCCTACGGCTAGCCTTGCAGCTGTATGAGCCGCAGGATCTGAGGGACGCCACGATCTGGCTCCCACCGTTACCAGCCTGAATAAACCGACCTACGCTCGATACCTCAGCTCCAAGCTAATGTCCAGGGCCTTATAAGAGTGGGTGAGCGCGCCCGAGGAGATAAGGTCCACGCCGGACTCCGCCACCGCCCGCACGGACTGGAGGGTGATCCCCCCTGAGGCTTCGATCTTGGCCCGCCCGGCCACCCGGCGCACGGCCTCCCGCATCAGGTCGGGAGGCATGTTGTCCAGCAGGATCCAATCCGGTCCCGCGTCCAGCGCGTCCTCGATCTGGTCCAGGCTGGTGATCTCGATCTCGATCTGGACCATGTGGGAGGCCCGGGCCCGGGCCCTGCGTACGGCCTCCGGCAAGCCGTAGCCCGCTGCGGCCAGCGCCTCCAGGTGGTTGTCCTTGATGAGCACGCCATCGGCCAGGTTCTGGCGGTGGTTGTGGCCGCCGCCCACCCGCACCGCATACTTCTCGAGGGAGCGGAGCCCCGGGGTCGTCTTGCGGGTCTCGGTTATGCGGACCGGGAATTCACCCACCGCGTCCACCATCCGCCGGGTCATCGTCGCCACACCGCTCAGCCGCTGCATGAAGTTCAGGGCCACCCGTTCGGCCTTCAGGATCGGGTTGGCCGGTCCTCCTACCAGGCCAATAACGTCGCCCGGCTGAATCCGGTGGCCGTCGGCAATCTTCGGGGTAAACTGAATGGCCGGATCGACCCGCCGAAATACGGCCTGGGCGACCGGCATGCCGGCGAGGACGCCGGTTTCCTTTACCACGAAGGATCCCTCCGCCTGCCACTCGGGATCGATGAGGCTGTCCGTGGTGACGTCCCCCATCGCCAGGTCCTCCTGCAGGGCAGTGTCCACAATGCGGAGAAGTTCCGGTTCCAGAAGGGGGAGGGCAAGGGTCATGAGCTACTCCGGTGAGGTTTTCTGCCATGGCCAGGGGCATCAGTGGCCACGATTACTCCAACGACGGCTTGCTCGCTGGGACCTCCAGCATCCGGTCGATGGCGACCTTGGCTTGTCGGGCAATCTCTGGCTCCACCATCACTTCCGGCGTTAGGTCTCGCAAGGAGTCCCTCAGCTTCTCTGGCGTGATCATCTTCATGTAGCGGCAAACGGCCCCTGGGTCGGCGGCCTCGAACCGCTTGTGGGGGAGTTCCTTCTGCAGCCGGTGCAGGATCCCCGTCTCCGTTGCCACCAGGAACTGGGTTTTGGGTGATTGCTTGGCGTGGGTGAGCATTTTTTCGGTGGAGAGCACGAAAGAGCGGGAGGGATTGATAGTTCCCGTGGAGCGGGCCCAGACCACCTGGGCAGTGCAGCCGCACTCCGGGTGGACCAGAAGGTCCGCGTCTGGGTTCGCCGCCCGTCTCGCCTCGATCTCCTCAGGGCGGATCCCGGCGTGGACGTGGCACTCGCCCATCCAGACATGCATTTTCCGACCCGTTGCCCGCTCCAGGTAGTTACCCAGGAAGAAATCTGGGAGGAAGAGGATCTCCCGCTCCCGGGGGATCCGCCGTATCACATCCTCCGCATTCCCGGAGGTGACACAGTAGTCGCTCAGGGCCTTCACTGCCGCGCTGGTGTTGACGTAAGACACAACCACAGCGTTCGGATGTCGCTCTTTCCATTCCCGCAGCTGCTGGGCGGTGATGGAGTCCGCCAGGGAACACCCGGCGTTCACGTCGGGGATCAGCACCCTTCGCTGGGGGTTCAGGATCTTCACCGTCTCGGCCATGAAGTAGACGCCGCACATCACGATGACGTCGCCAGCGGCCTTTGTCGCTGCGTGAGCCAGCCCGAGAGAGTCACCCACGTAGTCCGCGACGTCTTGGATGGCCGGGACCTGGTAGTTGTGAGCCAGAATGATCGCGTTGCGGGTGCGACGGAGATCGCGGATCTCGTCCACGAGAATAGCTTCGCTAACGGGTTGGAGTGTTGTCGTCACGATGTCCTCCCTGCGGGATCCGAGACGGTTAGCCCGGACTCCGCCAGCACCTCGAACCTCGTTCCTCGTACATTCTGTCCATCACCAGGGCAGTTCTCGGGGCCACACCCCGTTGATGGGGCCGTTGAAGCGGTACAGCTCGCCGGGCCGTCCTCTTCCCTGGGCCCGAGCCCGCTCGCCCACCGGCGCCAGGATGCCCTTGGTCATCATCCCTTTGAAGAGTTTGAGCAGATTGGAGGTATTGAGCCGCATCACGTCCGGGTCCCGGATAGCGGCGTAGGCGGCCCTCAGTTCGGAGATGGTGAAGACTGGGGGCAGCAGCTGGAACAGCACCCAGGCGTACCGGACCTTGCCCTTAACCCGGTTGATGGCCTCCCTCAGGATGGCGCCGTGGTCGTACGCTAGATCATCCCAGGGCACCGCGTTGACTGGGCACCACCAAGGCCGGCCCGCGGGGTCCGGAGAGTGGAGAGCGAGGTCGTCGCTGCGGACCAGGACGATGTGAGCCACGGAAGCAACCCTGGCCCTGCTATCCCGTGCGGGGTTGCCGAAGGTCGCCAGTTGCTCCAAGTACCAGTCCCGCGCGTCGACGCCTGCTTTCACCGCCAGGGCTCGCCGCGCCGCGCCGTCGAAGGTCTCATCCCCTTGGACCAGTACCCCCGGAAGGGCGTGGCGGGTTGCGCTCCCGGGGTCCTCTTGCTCGACGAGTAAGACCTGCCACGAGCGGTCCACTGGGCCTGGGCGTAGGGTAAACACGACGACATCGACCGCCAGAATGGCGGTGGGGGTAAGAGTTGACCGTTCCGCCAGAGCCATGGGACTGAATTATACTCTAACGGAGCAAAAATACAAGTAGATCGGGCTAGACCAACCTCAACTGTACCCCCGCCCGCTCTTCCTGGAGCCGGGACACTGCATCCGAGTCCTCGGGCCCCCAGCCCCGCCGCATGGCCTCCTGGTGCTCCTGGTCGACGAGATTGGCAACGGCCATCGGTATCCCGTACTCCCGTCCCAGCTCCGTGGCCAGGCCCACGTCCTTGGCCGCAAGCGCGGTCGCGAAGCCCGGCTCGAAGTTGCCCTTAAAGAGGAACCGCGAGAACTTCTCGGTGGGGCGACGGCAGCTGCCAGAGCTGTTGGCGATGGCGTCGGCCAAGACGCCCAGGTCCACGCCCGCCTTTACCCCGACGGTGAGGGCCTCGGAGAGGAGCACCCCGGTCCCCAT
>CAZPYZ010000179.1:0-7801 GCA_964590215.1 uncultured Dehalococcoidia bacterium
GCGCTCGTGATGCCCCGCCGTGTCCCAAGCCCGACCTAATCTGATCACACTTCTACGTGCCCATCTCACCGGGTGCCGCCGAGAGCGCTTACGCCGGATCCCCCGGTTGGGCACGCAAGCCGTTAACTCCCAGCGTCCGACGTGTCCCGGTACCTCTGGCGATCCTCGAAGGCCCGGGCGACGGTGGCCAGGAACCACTCCGAATCCGCCGGCTGCGCACCCTCGGCCTCCAGTACCCGGCGCAGCTCGTCCGCTAGCTGGCGGGCGATCCGCTGCGCTTCATCGCTCCTGAGTCTGCCGCGGCGGCCGAAATAGTCCCGGACCAGGGCGTAATGGGAGCGAGTCAGGCGCCCAGGGTTGGGCAGGGATTGGACAACCATGGCGGGGACCTCCGGGATGGTGATGCCCGTGAACGCCCGCTCCGAGAGCCGCCGGGGCTCTCGAACCACCATGGTGCCCGCGGCAAAGTCGCCCAGGCGCCGGCTGGAGCGGTCCATGAACATGACGATGATGCCCAGGAACAGGAAACCGTCCACCGCCCGGAGCAGATTGCGGGCCAAGGAGGCGACCACCCCCACGGGCTGGCCGTTCTCCCGCAGGACCCGTAAGCCTGCCAGACGTTTGCCTGGGGTCTGACCGTTCCACACTAACTCGAAGATCACGAAGTACCCCCACCAGGCCAGGAAGAGAACGATGACCAACCCCGCCATGATCCAGGTCCCCGCAGCCTCCGCGGTGGCGCGATCCATGAGCCCCCGTAGCGTCGCCACCACCACCGGACCCAACCCTGCCATGCCGATGAGGAGCATGATCTCTGCGAGGGAGATCAGGAGATAGTCAAGCATTGCCGCGATGAGGCGTGATCCAATGCCTGCTACCTCGTAGCGCAGCTCCACGTTTTCCGGCGTTAGGAAGGTATAGTGTTCACGCATGGTTCAAAGGACGAAGTGAGGAAGTAAGGGGCTTCGGGCTGGCCAGATGCTTCGCTCCACTCAAAATGACGGACGGGTTGAATGATAGACCCGTTCGTTCTCCGGCGAAGGGAGCGGTGGCAACGTCTCGGCGGGCTCCTCGACCGAGCGGCCAGCCCTCGTGGTGGGCTGTCGCTCCAGGAACTGGATGAGGTTGCCCGGCTCTACCGGCGCACCACGGGAGACCTCGCCATCGCCCGGCGGGACTTCCCGCAAGACCCCGCTACCGCGTTTATCAACCAGCTGGTCTCTCGGGCGTACGCTGCTATCTACCGAGAAGCGCCCGCCCCCTTCTCGGCGATGTGGCGGTTCTTTGCGGTGGACCTACCCAGGCAGCTGCGGGCGGCCTGGCCCTACCTGGGCGGGTCCGCGGCCTTGCTGTTCCTTCCCCTCATTGCGGCCGGAGTTGCGGCCGCCATCAGCGACGCCGCGGCGGAACTGCTGACCCCCCCCGCCATCCTAGCCGAAATCCGGGAGGGCCGGACCTGGTTCCAGTGGGAGTTCGCCCGCAGCCCCTTCATCGCGTCATTCATTATGACCCACAATATCGACATCGCGGCCAAGGCCTTCGCCGGGGGCATGCTCGCCGGCGTAGGGACCGTCGCGATCCTGATCATGAATGGCGTGTCCATCGGAGGTATTAGCGGGGCCTTGGTAGGCCATGGGCTGGGGGACAGGCTGGTGGGGTTCGTGAGCCCGCACGGGTTCCTGGAGCTGACCGCGGTGGTGGTGGCCGGCGCCTGCGGACTGATGCTGGGCCGGGCCATCCTCTGGCCCGGGCTGCAGACCCGGCGGGCGGCGCTGGTGGAGGCCGGCCGGCGTTCCTTGCGCTTCTCCATAGGATCGCAGCTGCTGCTGATTCCGGCCGGCCTTTTGGAAGGCTTTGTCTCCCCTCTCGATTTCCCCTGGCCCTTTAAGCTCGCTATCGGCCTCGGGACCGCGGCGGTGCTGGCGGCATACCTGGCCTTGGCCGGCCGGGGCCGCACGTCAGAGCGCCTCATTTCGCTCTCAATCGCCAGCGCGGTGTCCGGCACCCCAGCAGAATGAAAATCCGCGCCCGTTGGCCCTCACCCTAACCCTCTCCCAGAGGGAGAGGGATCTTCCGGTCAAGCCCTACAGGAGCGCCCGTTCCTTCAACTCCAGGTAGCGGTTGATCGTAGCTGGCGTGAGGCGGCCGGCTGGCGCGTCCACCGTAAGCACCCCCGCCCGGCCGAGGTTTTCCAGGACCATCGAGCGTTCATCCTGAAGCCGGAGTGCAACCAGCTTTCGGTATAGGTCACGGCCGCTGTTCGGGATGGCCCCGGCAAGCTCCTGGACCAGGGGATCGCTGAGGGTAATGCATAAGGGGAGGTGATGGCGCGCCACCAGGGCCATGTGGCGGGCGACCAGGGTTGCCACCTCGGGGTCGCTCAGGTCGGTGAACAGGGCGAGGAGGGACCTGCCCCGCAGATCCGCCCGCAGGCGGCCGAAGGCCTCGCCATAGTCCGACTCGATAGGCTGGGCACGCACGTCGTAGAGCTGTTCCAGGATCCGATAGAATTGTCCTCGTCCCTTCCGGGGCGGCGTGTAGCTCTGAACTGAGTCGCTGAAGGCCATGAGGCCGACCCTGTCGCCCCGGGCCAGCGCCACATAGGCCAGCAGCACCGCGGCGTTGACGGCCGCGTCCAGGCGGGTCAGTTCGCCCACCGGGGTCAGCATCATCCGGCCCAGGTCCAGCATGATGATGAACCGCTGGCTGCGCTCACTCTCGTACAAGGTGGTGACCGGTCGCTGCCGCCGCGCCGTGGCCTTCCAGTTGATCCGCCGGAAGTCGTCATCCGGCAGGTAGTCCCGCAGGCTTTCGAACTCCGTTCCCCGGTCCCGGTGGCGTGAGCTCCGCAGGCCCATCTCCCGCAGCAGACCGCGACGCGCCAGGAGGTCGTACTTCTGGACCTCCGTCAGGTTGGGGTAGACGTTCACCTCCTCTGCCTGGGGGACCGTCCGCTGCCGCCACAACAGCCCCAGCGGCGTCCGCCAGCGGAAGGTCACATCGCCAAAGCGAAAGGCCCCCCGAGTGACCGGTCGTGTCCAGTAACGGAAGGAGGCTCTCGATCGCGGTCCGACCTGTCCTCCGACGAAGAGGGTGCTGGAACGGAAAGAGACCGGGGGGGTATCGCGAACCCGCAGCCGCAGAGGCCGGCCGCCGCGGTTGTTGACCTCGATATCGATGGGGTTCTCTTCGGCAAGGTAAAGGCGGGGGTGATGCAGCCGTCTGACCTCGATCTGCCAGGGGGCCGCCGCCGCGCTGAAGTCGGCCAGCACCGCCGCCAGCAGACCCAGGGCAGCGGCCGCGGCAACGCCGACGAAGCCGGGGGCGATCTCCCCCAAAGCCAGGGGAAGGGCCACGGCGACGGAGAGCATGTAGAGCCGGACCGTTGGGGCCGGGGCGTCCCGGAGGGGTATCACCGCACGTCTGGGGGCGTTGCTGTCATCCGGGACGTGTTGTCATTGCGGGCCGAATGAAGCAAGGTCCCGCCGTGCACTGTCCCGGATCTTGCCCTCACCCTAACCTCTCCCAGAGGGGATGTCGCGGGACCAGCGCTGCCCAGCCTTATCGCGGCACCTCGACCGTCGCCAGGACCCGCCCCACGGCATCGTCCGCGGTGACACCCTGGATCTCGGCTTCGGGCCGCAGCAGGACCCGGTGGCGGAAGGCCGGGGGGACGAGGCGTTTGATGTCGTCCGGGAGCACGTAGTCCCGTCCTTCCATAAGGGCCAGAACGCGCGCCCCTCGCAGGACGGCCAGAGAAGCCCTGGGGCTCGCACCCAGGGCCAGATCGGGCGAGCGGCGCGACGCCCGCGCGATGGCCGTGAGGTAGGCGAGGATTCCTTCCTCTACCCTCACCTCCTGGGCCTGCGCCTGCATGCGGACGACCTCGGGGGCCCCGAGCACCGGGATCAGGCGCTCCGCCTGCTGGTGGGGCCGCAGGCTCCGGCCATGGCGGCGCAGCACCTCCACCTCATCTGCCTCCGCCCGGTATTCCACGATGATCTTGAACTGGAAGCGGTCCAGCTGCGCCTCAGGGAGAGGGTAGGTACCCTCGTATTCCAGGGGGTTTTGCGTCGCTGTCACCACGAAGGGCTCCGGCAGCGGAAACGTCTCGCCCTCAATGGTGACCTGGCGCTCGTCCATAGCCTCCAGCAGCGCCGCCTGGGTCTTCGCCGGCGCCCGATTGATCTCATCGGCGAGGACGATACCCGCGAAGATGGGCCCTTTTCGTATATGGAAGTCCCGGGTCGCGATGTCGAAAACGCTGGTCCCGAGGATGTCGGACGGCATCAAGTCCGGGGTGAACTGCACCCGCTTGAAGGTGCATCCGACCAATCCCGCCAGCGTCCTGGCCGCGAGGGTTTTCCCGGTGCCCGGGACTCCCTCCAGCAGGACGTGTCCCCCCGAAAACAGGGCGATGGTCAACTGCTGGAAGACCTCATCCATGCCGACCAGCACCTGGGCGGCCCCCTCCCGCAGCTTCGCCCAGGCGTCGGCTAGGTGTTGTGGCGTCGAAGTCTGCATATGGTTAACCCCTATCGTCGCGCCGCACAGGCAGGACAGCCGCTACAGCGAGCGCGTCCTCAAGGTCCCGGACCTGCGAAAGCAAGCCCCGCTCGCCGAGGGGCGGGCCTTCCAGGGCCTGTAGGGGGACCTCGACCGCAGCGGGTTCCCGGCGATATCGGTCGGCGTAGAGCAGGGCTAGCTGCTCAGCCGTCGCCTCAGCGCCAGTCCCCAGGTGGCGCGCCAGCCGCGCCCGGAACAGTTGCGCGTACTGCTCCTGGGCCCAGCGGGCGGCCCCGGCCCGCTGCAGCAGCCCGGCGTACGCGGTGACGTACTCCCCCGTGCCTCGCTGCGGCGGACGATCCGGGATCAGGGCAGGGCCAAACCGGCGTCCGCCCCAGACCAGGAAGGCAAAGGTGATGACGCTGGCATACCCGATGCCCCAGCCCCAAGGCGAGGTTCGGGCTGTCTCAAGAAGCTCCGGCCTGGCGACCAGGCTGTGGTGAGCCTCCTCAAAGGCGATCTTCCCGCCGGCCGCATGTCTGGCCAGGATATTCAGTACCAACGCCCGGTTGTCTTCCTCGAGGATGCCGGCATTGCTGAAGAAGGATCCCGTCGCCGACACGTACACGCGTCCCGCTCCCATCTGACGCGTCGCTGCAAGGACCTCTCCCCCGGCCGTCGTGAAGACCAGGGGCACCCACCCCTGATCCGACCACTCCAGCCGAGTGAAGCCGGTGAGGGAGAACTTCCCCGCCGGCGGCGCCGTGAAAAAGGCTCGCCAACCCTCTGCGTTCCCCGGAAGGGGACCGGGCCGGGCCTGCAGGCCGAGGCCTTCGCGCAGAGGGTCCGCCCGTTGCCGCTCAGGCAACAGGCTCTCGAGCTGGATTCGGGAAGGGACATAGACGAGGGTGCCACCCCGTTCAACCCACCCAAGCAACGCGCGGGACTCCTCTGGCTCGAAGGGCCGCACCGGCTCCAGCACGAACTGCACGTCCGTCCCCGACCTGGGCCCCTCTCGCGCCACCTGGTAGCCCAGGTGTTCCAGCCACCTCGCCAGAGCAAGGGCACCCTCCGGGGTGCTATCAGTGCTGGAGAGGGGGAAGCTCGGGCCCTTCTGGTCCCCGACCGCCCCCTGGGCGACCAGTGCGCCGGTGAGGACCAGGAGGATCAGTAATGCCGGCGGTCCGTATTTGCGTAGAGGCCCGGCGGGAAAGCCCCCCTCCCCGAGGTCGTGGGCCCGCCCGCCTGCCCTCGGTTGCACCGCGGCTTTCTCGCCCTCCACCCAACTGGGGCTTTCCGGCTGCGCTTCTAGCCGGCGCCTCATGCCACTAACTCTCGTACGCGCGCCGCCAGGGCTAGCATGTCGCGATAGTCCCCGTCTCCTGCAGGCAGGTCTCCGTACCAGAGGCGGTCGAAACGTTCCACCAATGGAGAGAGGGCGACGGCGAGGGCCGGTTCCAGAGCCGGTCTTCGCAGGTGTTCCCGGTTGGTAGCGGACGGGTCGAACTCGATCCCGCCGTGCTCGTCGACCCAGAGGAAGGTAGAAACCAGGAGGTAATGGCAGGCCTGCCGGTACCGCCCGGCCCCTGCATGCTCCTGAGCCAAGACGAGGGCTTGTCCGGCCGTGAGGCGGATCTCGGCATGGGGCGGGATAGACTCCCCTTGGCCCGCGATGGCCGCTCGAAATGCAAGGCGGTAGAGCGCCAGAGTAGCCAGGACAGTCACGAAAGCGAGCGCGATAGACAAGGGACTGCGGGCCACCCAGCCGATAATCCGGAAGATCTGGTCACGCAGCGCCTGCCCTGCTCTATCGATAAGGTCCTGCGCCAACTTCATCAGGTCGGCGAGGGGCCGGGCGACGGGCTGGAGCCACTCAGGCAGCTTCGAGACCCAATCCAATTCCACAAAGGGCGGGCCGGCCAGTATCCCATCGAGCGCCGCGCTCGCCGCGGCCGGGTTGCCCCCCCTCTGAACGGTCGTATCGAGCACGGCGAGGGCGGCCGCTACCCGAGCCATCGCTTCCGTAACGGAGGGCGTATCTCCAGCCAGTGGCTCCCGCAGCCAGGTCTGGGCGCGCAGCGCGGGGTCCTGCTCCAGGAGGACCCGGGCGGAGCGCACGACCTCAGCCCTGGCGGCACCGGAGGCGCGATCAGCGTCCTGCAACAAGCTGAGGACCCGCTTCAGGGTTTGGGGCGGGTCTTCAAACGGGGTGGCCATGGCCGCGCCCGCGAGCAAAGTGGACGTGGCGAGGGCGGCTATCAGGGCGAGCCTCTTCACGGGTAGATCCCGCTCATACAATCCAGGGCAGCGGCGATGGGACTCAGGGAGCCGGCGTCGCCGTCTGCCGGGCCCGCTGGGTCAGATCGTAGCCCTCGGTGCGCGCGCGCAACTCATAGTAGAGGATGACGTAGTAGGCGACGGACGGGGGCGTTATGACGAGGCTTGCCGCCGTCCCGGCGACGTTGCCGAGCGCCTGCGCCAGCGGCATGTCCCCCAGAAGGAAGCCGGCTGCTCCGGCAATCCCTCCCAGTAGGCCCGCCACCACTATGGCGATGATGCCAAGGATCATGCTGGACACCAGCACTACTGCCAAGGTGTGCCACCACGCGCCCCGGGTCAGCGCCCAACTGCGCTGCAACGAGGCGACAGGCCCCCGCCGCTCAATGAGGATCACTTCGGAGGACACCAGCCAGCGTACGAGCAGGAATACCCCCAAAGGAAACAGGATAACCAGCGGGACTGCGAGGACGACGATGATGAGCCACCATCCGAGCATGGCCCAGAAGCGGCCCAGGGCCGCCCGATAAAGAGTGAGCGTCTCCAGGTCTCGCGGGTCACCGGTTGGCTCAATGATCCGGGCGAATCCAAGCACCACCGCTGCGTAGGCGAGGGCCGACGCCACGGTGGAGAGGAGAAAGAGGGCGATGACGGCGCCCACGAGAGACGCATCCGTCATGCCCTGCACCGACAAGGCGCCGGAGATCGCGGAGGCAACGCCGCCCGGAATCTGCCCCCAGGCTCCCACCATGAATAACCGCCCGTAATAGCGGCGGGTCAAATTGAAGCCGGCGTCCAGCAGCTCGCCCACCCCCATTGGGGCGACGACGATCCCGGCTCCGGCGGTCTCCTGCCCGCTCGCTTCTAGCATGGGTACTCTCGCATGAGGTCCGTCCTATGATGTTCCTGGATGGCAGTATAGACCGGCCGCGGGCTGAAGTCCGCGTCCAGCAACCGGAACCCGGCGAGCACACTCGCCTCGTCCTCCGGCAGTTTCAGGAACCACACGTTCATGACC
>CAZPYZ010000180.1:0-7729 GCA_964590215.1 uncultured Dehalococcoidia bacterium
CGCCGATAGCCGCAGCGAGGCACGAGCGTAGGCTATTGGCGGTCGCCTGCAGGCCTTGGTTAGGTGGTGTCTTGGATGTTCACGCGTCCCGCCGCCCCCTCAACGAGCAGTCCCGCGTCAAAGCTCCAGACGGCGAGGCTTCCTCCACTCACTCACGAGTCGGTGGCATGGGGTGGTTCGAGCCGAAGACACGAGTGTCGACGCGATCCGGTGACCTCCAGCCTTACCCAAACCTTTTCCTCCCTACCGCTCTCGCCTCCTCGTCATCCAGCACAGGCGTCACCTCGACGTCGAGGATACTGTTCCAGGTGAGAGCCCAGTTGGCAATGGCTTGCGGGTCATCCGATTCGGCAATCGCCACGCCTGTGAACCCCACCAGGTCGTGCCAACGTCCAATGAGCTTGACCCTCTCGCCCATATCGGCTTGGTCGTCTTGAGCCGTCATTTGGGAGAATGTCTTGAAGCCATCGTGCCGTTTGTCATCGTGAAGGCGCCAGCGTAACATGAACTTCATCGGAGATCTCCTTGGTAAGGGTAGCAAAGATTGCCTGCACCGCAGCCGTCGCCTAACGCCCCCGAGCTAAACGGTGCCGTCCGACTGCTTCATTACTGTTCACCTCCCTTTCTAGGATGACGATTGTCGTCATGCCACCTAACGCTAGGCCTCAGGCGCGGCGGGCAGCGGGAGCGAGGCACGAGCGGACGCTGCCCGCCGTCGCCTGCAGGCCATGGTTAGATGCCCCGCACGGCCTGACTAGGGCGTGATCTCGTACAGGGTATTAAACGGGTTCTCCAGGGGCAGTCTCCGAATGCTGCTGAAGCCCGCCTCCGTACACAAGGCCCGTACCTTGGATTCGGGCAGCCCCATCGTCCCCAGCCCCTCCCCACCATGCACCAGCGAGGTAGTCATGCAATACAGCACGCTGGCACTGTAAAACAGCGCCCCCAAAGGCCCGGCGTTCTCTTCCAACTTGTCTTGACAATTGATTTCGAGCATCAGGTACGTCCCGTCTGGCCGGAGCGCCTGCCGGATGGCCCGGAGGGCCCCACGCGGGTTCGCCATGTCATGCACGACATCAAAGGTGGTAATGAGATCATACTGCTCGGGAAGCCCCTGCACCACGTCGAGCAAGTAACCCTGAGCATCCGAACGGACCGTAGCCGACTCGATGGGCGCCAGGGTTTGCACCAGCCGCGCTTGCACCACCACCTGAACCTCGAACAGCCGAACCGGCGCGAGGCATGGTGGGCTCGCCCGGTGACAGGGCAGCTCACCCGTCGCCAGTAGCGTGGTCCGGCCGATCAGCTGGGCCCGGTACATCACCGGCATGGCCCGTAACCCCATCGTGGGCAGCTGCGCCAGCATCCGTGGGTCGTCGAGGCTGATCGTCCATTGGTAGTCGGTCCCCAGGTCCACCTCCAGGGTGTCCCCAACCCGGAGGACCACAGTTGTCCCGCTGTCCGCCAGGGCGACCTTGCGGTGGGCCGGGGTGGTGAAGCGGCTCGCCGTGCTCCATGGCGCGGGCTTCCCGTCCCCCTGGACCCGGGGCCGCACCCGCCAGTAGTAGGTCGCGACTGGCTCGAGCGACGGCGGTGTGTAGCTGCGCGGCGGGCTCGTGATCCCACCGTGACGCAGCTCCCAGTAGAGGGGGGCGCTCTGCCCGAAGCCAGCGTCCCGGCTGACCTGGACCTCGTAGTACCACACCCCGGGGTTGGAATCTTGCCAACCCAGCACGCCGGGAAACTGTCCGGTGTCCTTGGGATCTTTGGGCGAGATGGTCGATCCGGTTGCCGTGGGAGTCCGAAAGGTCCAAGGCTCGGACCACGGCCCCCAGGAGAGATGATGTTCGTCAACGCGAGACGGCGCGGGGGAGGTGCGCACGCGCCAGGTGTACGTCATGTCCGGCAGCAGGCCGTACCAGGCCGGTGGCCCGGGGATGCGGAAGGACTCGACCGCTCCAAGCAACAGGTGGACAGAGGGCCCATCGCCGTGGGCTGGCGTGACCTGCAGGTGTACTTGGGTGGCGCCCGCGGCCATCGGCAAGTTCCAGGCCAGATCAGCTTCCATGCCCGCCAGAGTGCTGCCGGAAGCAGGCGAGACGGGAATTGGGATAGGGACCATCGGGATTGGGGGGGATGGAGCTGCCGCCAACAGCACCAAGAACACGAAGGCGACAGTTTTCATGCTGTTACAGACCCTGCTCCACTCAGAAAGGTTCCCGACCAGGAAACCCACAGGCGAGGGCGCCTGTGCCACATCAGGCGCACCGAAGCTTCGCCTCAAACCGACAAGTGTGTGCGGTCCTGGAATGGTCACTGCCCATCCCCGCGGTCCCAGCCGCCCACCGCCCCCCATCTGTGCTTGTCTGCGAGACCTTGACAGAAATGGGCAGACTTTGCGCCGACACGCACAGCTAGTGCAAGTAGCCGCCCCCGTCGCAGATGATGGTCTGCCCCGTGATCATCTCAGCATCGTCGCTGGCGATGAAGGCTATGAGCCCGGCGAGGTGCTCGGGCATCACCTGTTTCTTGATAGCCTGGTTGGCCATCACTCGCTCGTATGCCTCGGGCTGGTTGTACTGCAGTGTGCCTTCCGTGGGAACCATGCCCGGCATGACGGCGTTCACCGTGATGCCGTCCTCGCCCAATTCCCGAGCAAGATTCCAGGTGAGCCCCTGGACCGCGCCTTTGCTGGCGACGTAGGGGAGTTGGCCCGGGTTGCCCATGAAGAAGGTCCGGGAGGCAACGTTAATCACCCGTCCGTGTTGGCTCTGTTTCAACAAAGGGTACGCGGCCTTGGCGACCTTGAAGTACCCCAGGTAGTTGATATCGATGTAGCGCTGCAGCTCTTCCGAGGCCCACTGGTTCCAGGGCTTGCGGGGAGACAGGATGCCCGCATTGTTGACGAGGATATCGATGTGGCCGAAGCGCTGGCCGACGGCCTGGAAGGTCTGGATAACCCGGTCTTCCAGGGTCACGTCGCACTGCCAGCACTCCGCGGCGCCGCCAGCCTTCGTGATCTCATCCCGAGTCCTGGAGGCGTCCACGAGGTCGATGATGCCGATCTGGGCGCCCTCTGACGCCAGGCGGAGGGCAGCCGCGCGCCCGAGACCTTTGGCTCCCCCGGTGACGATCGCGATCCGTCCGTCCAATCTGCCCATATTTCCCTCACGCTAACCCTCTCCCAGAGAATGAGGGGATATTACAAGCTCTCTGCGGTCGTAACGCGAACCTGAAGCCCCGGCGGCGACGAGCGACGGGCGACGAGCCCTATCCGCCCTGCCTCTCGTCGCTGGACGCTCGTCGCTGGGGTCTCGGAGGCCGGAATCGGAAACCCAATTAGCCTTCCAGTCATTTATCGATCCAGGCGCCCTCGAAGAGCGCCCAGGTCGTATCCCGAAAAGTGGACTCGTTGACCTTGTAACCCCGGACCCACGGCTGGACCGCGTTGAAGTTCATGAAGGTCGGCATGTTGAGCAGGTACGCTTGGTCCACCATTCGCACCTGGATCTGTTTCGCGATCTCCAGCCTGGCCTTGTCGTCCACGGTGCGGACCATCCGTTCGATGAGCCGGTCGAGCTCGGGATCCTTGACGTGGGCACGGTTCAGGTCAGGGCTCTCGGTGCTGCGAGGGCCCGCAGTGGGCCGCTCGATGGGATACGACCCAGTCGATCCCTTGTTGACCATGACCTTGTCGTAGATCCCGTGGTTCAGCGTCGCCTGAAGGTTCTGCAGGTCGAGGATCTTGAGCTGGGCGTTGAAGCCGGCGGGCTTCATCATGGCCGGCAGTACCTCGACGATCTCGTTGAAGGGCGAGCCATAGCCCAGGGTCGCCTCGATGGTGAAACTGAGCCCGTCGGGGTAGCCAGCCTGCGCCAGGAGCTTCTTCGCCTCTGTCGGGTTGTATTGCAGGTAGTTCCGGGTCTCGGGCGGGAAGTCCTGCGGCTTTAGCGCGCCCTCGACGAACCAGGGAGAGACCCCGATTACGTTCCCCTCACCCTTCATGATCCCCTTGACAATGGAGTCCCGGTCCACAGACATAGAGAGGGCGCGTCGCACCTGTACGTTGTTGAAGGGCGGTTCGTTGTTTCGGGGGAAGACGGTACCGGCCGGGGTGGACTCGCAGGGGACGAACTGAGTGTTTGGGTTCCCCTGGGCGATCTGGTTTCTCTCCGAGACCGTCAGCTCGTCCAGGAGGTCCAGCTGGCCGGTGCGGAAGGCCGCCAGCTTGGTGGCTTCGTCCCGCATGATGGGCAGCTCGATCTGGTCCGCGTAGGGCAGCCCTTCCTTCCAGTAGCCAGGGTTGCGGGTCAGCACCGCCTTCACCCCAGGCGTGTAGCTCTCCATCGTGTAGGGCCCGGTCCCGACGATGTTCTCCGGGCGGGAGAAGTCGTCATCCGGGCCGCCCGCCTCCCTGGCAAGAACCACGGCCTCCCGGAAGCCGAGCCAAGCGTCCCCGATGAGGGGTTCAGGCTCCCTGGTCTTGATCCTGACCGTGTACTTGTCTGGAGCCTCCATGCTGACAACATTCCGGGCGATGGAACGGAGAATGCCGCGATCGAACATTCGCTTGTAGCTCCAGACCACGTCGTCGGCCGTCATCTCTCTGCCGTTCACCGGTGGTTTGTTGTGGAACTTCACGCCCTTGCGCAGGGCCAGCTCGACGGTGGTGTCGTCTACGAACTTCCAACCTTCGGCCAGGGCGCCCCGCAGCGCCACGGTGCACTGCTCGCCGCCCAGGAGATCCCACTGCGCGATGGCCTGGACCGCCAGGCCGACGACCTTCCGGGTATCCCGGCGTCCGCCGGGGATATGGGGCTCGAACCCACCCTGGGGATCGCCCCGCAAATAGAAGCGGAACGTGCCGCCCCGCTTCGGCTCAGACGAGGCCTGTTCGGACGAGGATGGCGGAGCCGGCTGCGCCGCTGGCCCGCAGGCGAGGACAAGAAGGGCCGTGCTGAGTAGGACGAGTGAAGCGAACCGTACCATGGCGTTACCTCTCTTGGGGCTCCGCGACGCCGGGCGCTGGCACCTCCAGGTCTCGGCAAATCTTTCGTGCGAGAAATTCGTTGACGTCCCCATGTCTTGGGCTGGATGCCTTCTTGCGTGTTGACCTACTCGCCTAGATCGAATGATCCGAACCCTCACGCTGGAGTTCGCACCCACTGCCGTGTGCCGGCTTGCACAAGTTAAGGTTACTACCGGAAGCTTACAGCAGAGCGTCCGCCAGCTTTCTCTTATGGTACGCAGGGTCCCCGAGATATTGATAGAGCGTTCGGGACATGCGCGTGTGCAGGGTCAACCCGTATTCCCGCGAGACGCCGATGCCGGCGTGGACCTCGTGGGCAGAATTACAGGCATGATAATACCCGTCCGAAGCCACCACCTTCGCCAGGTGCACGCTGCGAGCTGCCGCCATCCCTGAGTCCAGTTTCCAGAGGGCCTCGTAGGCCGTCCAACGGGCCGCGTCCATCTGATTGGTGATGTTGATGATATGGTCCTGGACTCGCTGGAACCGCCCGATGGGCTGGCCGAACTGGACCCTGGTCCGGCTGTACTCCACCGACATGTTGAACACGGCCTCGCAGCCACCGACCTGGTAGGCGCAGAGGATCGGCAGCGCCTTCTCCATCGCCCGCTCCAGAAGAGACCAGCCGGCGCCTGGCTCACCCAACACCGCCGAAACCGGCACCCGCACGTTCTCGAACCGGAGGTCCCCCACCCAGCCCAGGAAGCCCGAGAGATTCCGGGCGGTCACCCCCGGCAGGCCCTTGTCGACGAGCACCAAGGTGACGCCCTGGCCCTCCCGGACAGCGCATACCACGTGGGTGGCCGCGATCGGGTCGTGGACGAAGCTCTTGACCCCGTCCACCACGATCTCGCCGTTGTCGCGCCGTGCTGCGAGCTGCACCGTATCCCGTCCCCAGCGCCGTTCCGGCTCCAGCACCGCCAAGGTCAGGACTTGCTCACCTCTGGCCACTGCCGGAAGCACCTCGGCCTGCTGTCCGGGCGAACCCGCCTCCATGACGATGAGCGTCCCCAGGACTCCGGACGAGAAGAAGGGGCCAGGCAGCGGCCCCTTCCCGAACTGTTCGAAGACCACCGCGGCGTCGAGCAAGGAGGCGCCCGCTCCGCCATATTCCTGGGGCACCAGCATCCCGGTCCAGCCGAGCCTCGCGATGTGATCCCACAGTTCTCGGGGGGCCCCGATGTCCGTGCCGTCCATCTCCAGCAGCACCGCCTTCGGGCACTCGTGGGCCATGAAGTCTGCCACGGTGCTCTTCAGCATCTCCTGGTGTTCATTCAGCGAAAGGTCCATGTGCCCCTCCCCCCAGAGAACGGATCCACAGATTAGGATGATTTTGCCCCGCCCCACCCCCAATTTGGATTGT
The DNA here is from genome assembly GCA_964590215.1 of uncultured Dehalococcoidia bacterium. Lineage (GTDB taxonomy): Bacteria > Chloroflexota > Dehalococcoidia > SHYD01 > SHYD01 > CAZPYZ01. The sequence continues at coordinate 6,393 of CAZPYZ010000180.1, forward strand.
CCCCAGATTACACAGACAGCTACCTCACCCGCATACCCCACACTCGGGGACAGCCGGGGAAATCTTTCAAATCTGTGAAATCTGTGGTTTCACCGCTTTCATGCGATAGTGCCGGCCTCTTCCTGGACGGTGCGCCCGATGCCGATGCGGCGGGCCATGATGAGTTTCTGGATCTCTACCGTGGCGCCGGGGTGGAGCCCCACGATGGCCGTCCGCTGGTTCAGCTCAATGTGGCCTTCCTCCACAAGGTAGGCGGCATCGGTGGTGAGCGCGCAATAGCCCAGGATCTTGTGGATAAGGCCCGCGACCCTCAGGTCTCCCTGCTTCCGCTGCATGAGCAGTTGAGGCCCCTCATAGGACCGTGGTTTATTGGCATGGGCAAGGTAGTAGTTTCTGAGCCCGAAGAGCCGGGTGATCTCGGTATCGATAAAGATGTCCGTGAGCACCGGCCGGACTTCGGGATGGTCGACCATCGCCACCCCGTCCATCCGGTGGCTCCGGCAGTAGTTGAGCAGGCGTTCCCAGATATGACTGGTGCGGACGTTGCCGCCGCCACCGTGCTCCAGTTCGAGATGCGTACTCGCCACCTTCCAGCCGTTGTTTTCGCCGCCGATGAGGCACAGGGTGGGGACCCGCACGTCGTCGAAATACACCGTGTTCTTGACGCCGCTGGGCGAGCCGCCTTCACCCCCTCCCATGGGGCTCAGCAGGTCCAGGGGCTGGTAACTGATGCCAGGTAGGCTCGCGTCCACCATGAACCAGCTCACGTTCTGATGGCGCGGCGCCGTCGGGTCGGTCACGGCGATCATCCAGTGGCGGTCCGCGCCGTTGTTGCTGCCTACGAAGGTCTTCACGCCGTTGATAACGTAGTCGTCGCCATCGCGCAGGGCTCTGGTCTGAACGCTCGCGAGATCGGACCCCGCGCCCGGCTCGGTCAACAGTTGCCAGGTGCGGACCTCGCCCTTATAGATAGGCGGAAGGAAGTGACGTTTCTGGTCGTCGCTCCCCCAGACGAGGATTGACGCGCTGCCGAGCCTGCCGCCTGAATCGTAGTAGGGCGGTAGACCCAGGTTGAGGCGAGCCATCTCCTCTTCGAGAATCATGGCGTCGTCGATGCTCAGGCCTCCCCCGCCGTACTGCCGTGGCGCCAGGGGATAGAGCCAGCCCTTTTCACCCAGGCTCCGCCCCAGGCGGCGCTGCAACTGGTATTGCTCCGCGGTGGCTCCCTCCGCGGCGGCCGTACCCCTGAGCCCTTCGGGGACGTTCGCCTCCAGGAACCCCCGCACCTCAGCGCGAAAGTGCTCTTGCTCGGCCGTGTACTCGACTTCGAAGTTCAT
>CAZPYZ010000181.1:0-7718 GCA_964590215.1 uncultured Dehalococcoidia bacterium
GCCGAGGACTTGGTGGATGAAGACCCCATCCGTGACCTCTGCCGCGATCTTGGCGAGGTGCTCGTGGCTGCGGTGCATGGGGTTGCGCGTCTGGAACGCGGCGACCTGGCCCCACCCCCGTCTTTCGTCGTCCGACCGTAGCAGAAGGCCCAGTGAGTCCTCAGTTTATGCTCGTGGCCCGCAGGGCGAGGCGCGGTGAGGCGTGACGCCGGTGGGGCGGTGGGGCCGCCCGGTAGTCCAGAGGGCCGCACGCCTGGTAAGCTAGGCGCCACAATTCCCAGCTAGGAGACTCCCAATGAGAATCCTTGCCATGCTGCCTGCCGCCAAGGGCGTTTACCCACCCGAGGCGGAGGAGCGCAGGCTCAACCTGATGCGCTCGTACGCCTCTCCCGCCACCGAGATCGTGGCCGATTACATGCCGGAGGTGTCCGGCTTTGTGCCCTGGGGAGGATCCGAGAGCGCACCCCCGCCCGGCTCTGGCGAGCGGGCTCATGCCCTGGGCGCCCAGCGCGCCGTGCAGGCCGAACGGGAGGGGTTCGACGCCTTCTGCCCCTTCGGAACCCTGGACGTGGGAATACGAGAGGCACGGCGGATTGGCGTAAAGATCCCCGTCGTGGGTCAGTCGGAGGCCTCGCTCTTGTTCTGTGGCCTCTTGGGCCGCCGCTTCGCCAGCGTCACCTATATGCCCGGCGGCGAGGACCGTATCACCACCTGGGCGCGGGAATGCGGCGTTGGGCATCTGCTGGCGGAGATGACGGCCATTGGCATTCCCAACTCCGAGTACCCCCAGCGCCGGGGCGAGCTGAAAGAGCAGTTCATTCGCTGCGCCAGGGAGGCCACGGAAAAGGGGGCCGAGATCATGGGCCTCGTCGCCATGTCCATCTGCCCCACGGAGTACCCGGCGAAAGAGCTCTCGGAGGCTTGCGGCATGCCGGTGCTGGACTCGCTCGCCTGTCAGGTTGCCATGGCTGAATGGTGGCACCGGACCGGGCTGCCGCCCAGCCTCCTCAGCGTGCCCCGGTAACAGAAGGCAGAAGGCGATCACGCGTGTCATGACCTGCTGACTTACTAACTTACTGACTACCTGACTTACTTTTCGGAGGTCGAATGATCATCGACATCACGACACGGGCGCTCACTACATCAACGGCGACACCACGGCTTTCATGCAGCTGATCACCGACGACCTCTTCAGCCGCTTCCCGACCCTCAAGTTCGTCATCCCCCACGGCGGCGGCGCGGTGCCCTACCACTGGGGAAGGTATCGCGGCCTGGCGCAGGACATGGGCATCGAATCCCTCAAGGACAGGTTGATCTTCGTAGAGAACGCGCGGAAGGTCTACCCCCGGCTTTCCCTCGCCCCCAAGGGCCGCAAATGACCGGGTGCGCCGCTCTGGGCGGCGTCCGTAACGCCGCCCAGATCCATCCCCACCTGTGGCGGGGAGAACAGCCGCCTCCCGACCAGAGGACGGCCGCCGCGCTGAAGGCGGCGGGGGTTCAGACTATCGTCTCGCTCCGCCTCGACGGAGAACCCGCTGGCGTTGTCGGAGGGCGCCCCTGCGCCCCCTATCGCGTGACTGACGAACGGGCGCTCTGGGAGGAGCGCGGCTTCAGGTTCCGCCACCTCCCCCTCGCGGACTTCGTAGCCCCCCATCCCTGTGATGCAGCCGCTGCGCTGCGCCTCCTGGACGGAGAGATCGACGACGGCCGGCGGGTCTTCCTCCACTGCCGCGCCGGAGTCGGCCGCACCGGCATGATGACGGCAGCGTGGCTCATCAGCCGGGGCCTTTCGGGAGACGACGCGGCAGAGGTGTTTCTTCAGTTCTCTCGGGATGCCCACCGGCGTACCGCCGAGGCCGAGAAGCAGGCGGGGGAGCCACCATCCAGCAGGGAGGAGTACTTCGCCCGGGTTCGCCTGGCGGACCAGTGGTGGGCCATCACCCAGATGGCGGAGGCTTTGGGGAGCCCCATCAGCCGCGCCTTCGACGTACCACCACTCTCCTGCCCGGCCGGATGCGAGGGATGGGAGGAACTCTACCGGGGGCAGCTCCGGCCTTGGGGGCGTCGATGACGTACAATTGCCGTCACTCTGGGCGGTTGTAAGTTCTTGCTGGACTGTCATCTCTGCGAAAATGCCCCCTCCCCGGTGTAGTGGGCCCGCCCGCCCTTGGTTGCTCCGCGGCTTGCGACCGCCCGCCCATTTTCGTGGCCTCTGGAGCGCTTGGGGTGGGCCACCCCGCAAGATTGCCACGGCCCCCCTGCGCCGGCCTCGTAATGCTAATGGATAATGCCGGCATCCTTTCGGGATCTGGCCTCTCATGACAATCAGTAGGAGGATGTTCCAATGACCACACTTGCTTTCCCCGACTCCCCTGTTGAACACACCCCCGGCCCACGGGTCGAAGGCGAGCTCAAGGTCAGCGGCCAGCTATTGTACTCCGACGATTTGGCGCTGCCCGGGCTCCTGCATGTTGCTGTGGTCCGCAGCCCCTATCCCCATGCGCGCATCCTTCGAATCGACACCGAAGCCGCACAAAAGGCACCCGGGGTCTTAGCCGTGCTGACCGGGACCGACGCCGCCTCCCTTCGCTTCGGACGGGCGGTGCGTGATGTGCCCATCTTAGCTGTGGACAAAGTGCGGTTCGTGGGGGAGATGGTGGCGGCGGTGGCGGCGGAAAGTAAGGCGACCGCCGAGGAAGCGGCTGCCTTGATCCAGGCCGAGTACGACCCGATCCCCGGGGTCTTCGATCCGGTGGAGGCTATGGAGCCGGACGCACCCGCGGTCCACGATGAGCCATGGACCTACGCGGGAGCGGGCCGAGGTGAGGAGGAGCCGAAGAACCTGATGGCCCGGGCCATAGCCCAGCGGGGTGGGGATATCGAGGCCGCCCTAGCCGGCTCTGAGCTGATCTTCGAACATACTTTCCGCACTCAGCCCCACCACCACGGATATCTCGAGCCCCATTCCTGCACGGTGGCCGTGAATCCAGACAACACGGTCAGGGTCTGGTCTTGCAACAAATCGCCGTACCGGCTCCGGGAGCAACTCGGCGCCGCCTTCGGGATCCCCGTCGAGAACTTCACAATGCACACCCCCGCGGTGGGAGGCGATTTCGGGGGCAAGGGTTCTCCCATGGACATTCCCCTGTGCCTGGAGTTATCCCGTCGTACCGGCCGGCCGGTTCGCATGACGATGCGCTACGGGGAAGAACTGATGGCCGCCGCGCCCCGGCATGCTTCGGTGAGCCGGGTCAGGGTCGGTGTTACCCGGGACGGCTCCCTGCAAGCGGTGGACGTGCACTGCTACTTCAACGGAGGGGCCTACGGCGGCTTCCGGCCGTCGGTGAACTTTGGGGGCCATACCGCGACCAGCTACCGGGTCCCGGCGATCCGGGTCACCTGCGACCGGGTCTACACCAACCAGGTCCCCGGCGGAAACACCCGAGCCCCGGGCGCGCCGCAACTGACCTTCGCGATGGAATCGATGATGGACGTCGTAGCTCGGGAGCTGCGGATGGATCCTTTCACCTTCCGCCGCAACAACCTCATCCGCGAGGGCGAGACCACCCCCTTCGGCGACCACTACTCCGAGATCCGTTCCCTCCAAACCTTGGACCTTGCGGAATCAGCCTATCGTCCGGTGTTCCCCCACGATGCGCCCCGAACAGTGCGCTTCGGGCGCGGGATCGCCGTCTATGACCGGGCCAGCCACGCCCCCCAACGCACCAGCATCCGGCTGGTGCTGCTGCGGGACGGCAGCGTCGAAGCGCAGATCCCGCAGATGGAAACAGGGACCGGGTCCCACAGCGTGGTCAGGCGCGTCGTCGCAGAGGGCATCGGCCTACCACTGAACCAGGTGGCCGTCCGCTACGTTGGAACGGCGTATCTGCCGTACGACTCGGGCGTCGGGGGCAGCCGGGTTACGGTGTCAGCGTCAGAGGCCGCTCACGTCGGGGCGCTCCAGTTCAAGCAGGCGGCCGAACGGGAGATGGGAGGCCGCCCGCTGGACCTCGAAGCGGTGGCCGCGCGGGGCGCACGGGTGGAGATCGTGGCCGAAACCGGTGGAGATCAGGCTGGTGGCGGACACCATGAGGCGGCGACCAGCTACTGCGTGCAGATCGCCCAGGTAGGGGTCGACGTCGAGACGGGTCAGGTGCGCCTGTACGAGGTTCTGGCTGCGGTGGACGTTGCGGACATCATCGAACCCATCTCTCACCGCAGCCAGATAGAGGGAGGGGTGGTGACGGGGATCGGTTACGCGTTAACGGAAGACCTCGGGATCGAAGAAGGGCGGGTCACGGCTGCTCACCTGGGCGACTACAAGATGCCCAACATCGCCGACACCCCAGGCCTGCGGGTGGTGCTGCTGGAAGGTGGGAAGGGTATTGGCGCGCGCAACGTGAAGGGAATCGGCGAAGTCGGAAACGTACCCACTGCCGCGGCCATCGCGAACGCCGTGGCCGACGCCATCGGCGTTCGCATCGATTCCCTGCCCGTCACTGCGGAGAAGGTGCGGAAGGCACTGGCTGCAAAACAGCGTTAGGCTGGCAGGAGCGCTCCTTGAGGCTTTTCGAAGGGAACCGCGCTACCGCGGAATGAGACCGACGATCGGGATCCGGCCTGGTTGGGAGGACATGAAGTAAAGAATCGATTCTTGCGGGGACCCCCTGGCCTCTCTGTCCGGCCTCTATCGCGGCTCTCACCTGGGCTGCGACATCCGGATGGGCGTCAAGCCATTCCTTGATTTCGCGTGCCTTATCCTCCCCGCGGACATTGCTGCCGGTCCCCTGTTTCCTGCGCCATCAACACCTCCCACTTGTAACCGGACATCCGCGGCCGCTACCAACCATCGCCTCCGGGCCTAAACAGCCGCGTAGATTGGATTCCGCAGCACTCGCCCCGGCAAGGCCCCCGTGTGCTTTCCTCCGTCCATCAAGACCTGCCCGTTGACGACGGTGCAGACGATGCCGTCGGCGCCCTGGTGCAGGCGCTGTCCGCCGCCTGGGAGGTCGTGCACCACCTCAGGCGGCCGGTCGCTCACTGTCTCGGGGTCGAACACCACGAGGTCGGCGGCCAGACCGGGCTGGATGAGCCCACGGTCGTACAAGCCGTAGAACTGGGCGTTCATGAAGGTGATCTTCCTGACCGCGTGCTCGAGGCTCAAGGCCCCTTTCTTTCGCACCCAGTAACCCAGGAGTCGCGTGCAGAAGCCGTAGCCGGCATCGAACACCACGTGGGCCCCGGCGTCGGACAGCCCGATCATGGTGTAGGGGCTGGCCAGGAAAGTTCCGACCGCCTCGTCGTCGCCGTTCAACAGGTTGATCTCGAAGCCTGTCTCCAGATTCTCCTCGACGGCCAAAGCCAGGAAGGTGTCGCAGACATCCGCGTTTCGCTCGGCCGCGATCTCGGCGATGGACTTCCCCCTGAGCCCCTGGTTCTTCTCCAGTTTCGGGGCCGTCACATAGAGATGATCCCACCGGCGGGAGAACGTGGTCTCGAAGGTCGCAGTGACGGACTCCTCGCGCAGCTTGGCCCTGGTCTCAGGGTCCTTGAAGGCGGCGATCTTCTGCTCGGGGGAGGCAAGCATGATGGGCCGCCATGCGGGCAGGCCGTCGAAAACCTGGCAGTTAATCATGTTGAACCGGGTGTTGTTCCGCCTCGGGCTAGAGAGTCCATAGGCTCGGGCCCCATCCTTGAAGCCTTCTTCCGCCAGCTTGAGCTGGCGTTTCCAGCCGTCCGGATCGCTCCAGCGGTGCTGGATGCTGAGCCAGACCACCGGCCGTCCCGTTCGCCGGGAGACCTCCTGGGACATCCTGGCGTTCTTCTCGATGGCTCGGGGCTGGCTGGTCTGAATGATCCCGGCGTTCAACTCGCCGAGGACATCACAGAGGGACAGGATCTCGGACTCCGGTGCCACGACGCTGGGCACGGGCTTCCCTTCATAGGTGATGTGGTTGGGGTTCTGGTTGGTGGTAAAGCCCAGGGCGCCTGCCTGCATCCCTTCCCGCACGACGTGACGCATCGCCTGGACCTCTTCCGGGGTAGCGTCCCGGTCGCTGGCCTCGTTCCCCATGGCCCACTGCCGGACCGCGGAGTGGCCGATGAGCACGCCAACATTGACACCGAGGTTGCGATCCAGGGCCTCCAGGTACTGAGGGATGGTCTCCCAACTCCACTTTGTCCCTGCCCGCAGCGCTTCGATGGGGATCGCTTCGATACGGGAGAGCATCTGGGCAAGGGTGTCCTGGTCGTGCTCCCTGGCCGGCGCGAGGGCCAGACCGCAGTGTCCCATGATGACGCTGGTGACCCCGTGGTAGCAGGACGAGGTGCAGAGGGGGTCCCAGGTGACCTGAGCGTCGTAGTGGGTGTGGTTGTCGATGAATCCCGGCGCCACGGCCAGCCCGGCGGCGTCGATGGTGCGGTGGGCGGTGCCGGAGGCCTTCCCGACCTCCACGATCTTGCCGTCCTGCACGGCGACGTCACCCCGGTACGACGGGTTTCCCGACCCGTCGACGATCCGGCCGTTCTTAATGAGCAGGTCATACATCAGCGGGCTCCTTGCGCGAGAATGGCTCGATCATAGGGCCTATCGCTGAAAAAAGGAATTCAGGCAGTCAGGGTTTAAGGAGGCGCCTCGATGCCACCAGAGCTATCAGATGCCGACGTTGTGGGGTACATGGAGTCACTGTCCAACTGGGGACGGTGGGGGAAGGGCGACCAGCAGGGCGCTCTCAACTACATCACACCGCAGAGGCGGGCCGCCGCGGCTGCGCTGATTCAAAGCGGAGAAGTGGTCTCTACCTCGCTGCCGCTGCCGACGGCGCCAGGCCCGGCGAACCCTCGGCCGGTCCTCCATTTCATGCTGGGGACCGGGGAAAACCCAGAGTCGACGGGCTCCACGGACTTCTTTGGTTTCGCCTACCATGGCCGCACGATCAGCCATATCGACGCGCTCTGCCATATTTTCTGGCAGGGCAAGATGTACAACGGCTTCCCGACCGCCGAGGTCCGGCCGGATGGCGCGCACAAGAACGCCATCCATGGCATCCGGGAGGCCGTGTCTGGACGGGGCGTTCTCCTCGACATCCCGCGGTTGAAGGGCAGGGACTGGCTGGACCCCGGTGAGCCGGTGTATCCGGAAGACTTGGACGCGGCGGAGCGCGCCCAGGGAGTGGTCGTGGATGAGGGAGATATCCTCCTGGTCAGGACAGGGCGCTTCCACCCGGGCAAGACCGAGGGCCGAGGCGCCACCGATGCGCTGGCCGGTCTCCATGCGGCGGCCTTGCCCTGGCTGCACCAGCGCCGGGTGGCGGTTCTGGGAGGTGACGGGGTCAACGATGTCAGTCCCTCCGGTTTCGCTTCTGTGCGGCTGCCCATCCATACGGTCGCCATCGTCGCGATGGGCGTCCACCTGCTCGACAACCAGGACCTGGAGGCCCTGGCAACCGCCTGCCAGCGCCTGAACCGTCACACGTTCTTCTACGTCGTGGCTCCGCTCTACCTGGAGCGAGGCACGGGCTCCCCGGCCACGGGCCTGGCCATGTTTTAGGAGGGTCACAATGACAGGAGTCAGCGTCCGCTATATCGTCACCGACGTCGACGCGTCCATCGCGTTCTACACCCAGCACCTCGGCTTTACGGTAGCCGCTCATCCAGCGCCGGCTTTCGCGATCCTGGCCCGGGATGACCTTCGCCTCCTGGTGAACGCGGCGACCGGA
>CAZPYZ010000182.1:0-7662 GCA_964590215.1 uncultured Dehalococcoidia bacterium
GTGCATGCGTCAGTCCCCGCCGCGGAGGGAGCGACCGCGGTGTCCAAGGTGGGCACCGACCGCGGCCGGCGGGCCTATGGAGACGCGAAAGCCCAACGCAGCACTATCGTCAGGCGCCCGACAATGGACCTGGAGAGTCCCCGTGGGAGCCATGTCCATGTGCCCTTCAGCGCATGGGTGCTTTTGGGAACTGTTTTGAGCAGCGTCATCTGGTTTCAGATCGCTCCGGCGCTGACGGCGCTTCCCGTTGCCCTGGGTCTCTGGCTGCTATGGGACCGGACGGTGAGCCGAACCCGTCGCGGCAGCTCCGCGGGAGCAGCTCCGCCCCGGCAGACGTTGATGCGCTGCACCTTGTGCGGTGCGAGCTTCCTCGTGAGCGCGGCCGCGAAGTGTGGACGTTGCGGTGGCTCCATCTGCGCATCCTGCGGCGCCTGTCCCTGCCGGGCGAAGGGCCCCTCGCGCTAGCGGCCATGGCGGGGCCAGCCGCCTCCGTCATCATCCCGAACTGGAACGGCGCCTCTCTCCTCCCAACTTGCCTGACCGCTCTCCAGCGGCAGACCTGGACTTCCTTCGAGACCGTGGTGGTGGACAACGGTTCTACGGACGGAAGCCGAGCGCTCATCGCGCGGGACTTCCCGATGGTACACGTGATCCCCCTCGCCGAGAACCGTTTGTTCGCGGGAGCCGTGAACGAGGGGATCCGCCAGACCGATAGCCCCATCGTCGTCCTCCTGAATAACGACACTGAAGCAGAGCCGGCGTGGTTGGAGCGACTTCTCGGAGGGTTAGACAAGCCGGTTCCCCCAAGCCCTCCCTCCGGCACGGCTCCGGGTAGACGGTCGGATGACCCAACCCCGCCCGCAGTGATTGGCATGGCGGCGAGCAAGCTCCTCCTCTACGACCGTCGTGATGTCCTGCACTCCGCGGGCGACTTCTACCGGCGGGATGGCGTTCCTGGAAACCGAGGAGTCTGGGAAGTGGACGAAGGCCAGTACGACCGAGAGACAATGGTGTTCGGTCCCTGCGCCGGCGCTGCCGCGTACCGCCGGGCGATGTTGGACGACATCGGGCTCTTTGACGAAGACCTCGGCGCTTACTGCGAAGACGTGGACCTCGCATTTCGGGCGCAGTTGGCGGGATACCGGTGTGTCTTCGTCCCTGAGGCACGGGTTTATCACCGGCTGAGTGCAACAGGAGGGGGCCCCCTGGCCAGCTACTACTGCGGGCGCAACTTCATCGCGGTCGCCGTTAAGAACATGCCTCTTGGGCTGTTTAGAAGGCACTGGCCACGGATGGTGGCGGCCCAAGGCCGGCTCACCTGGGAATCGCTGCGGCACATCAGAGAACCCGCAGCCCGTGCACGCCTCCGGGGGCAATGGGAGGGCCTGCGGGGTTTGCCGGCCGTCTGGGCCAAGCGGCGCCAACTGCTCGAACTGCAACGGGTGCCAGACTGCTACATCGAGGAACTGCTCCACTCCGGCGAGGAACGAGGGATGAGGTATGAGGCACAAGTAACAACCTCACCTCCGGCATGAACGGTGAGCCGCGCTGGAGCATCGTCGTGCCCGCTTACAACGAGGCGCACCGGATCGGGCCCACGCTGCGAGAGATCGGCCGGTATTTGTCGCAGCGGGGGGAGTGTTCCGAGATTATCGTGGTGAACGACGGCAGTAAAGATGACACGAACGCTGTGGCAGAGGAGGCGGGGAAGGCGCTGCCCGACCAGGTCACACTGCAGTTGCTCGGCCACGCGCCCAATCAAGGGAAGGGGGCATCGGTGCGGAAGGGTTGCCTCGCGGCCCGGGGCCGGTATGTGCTGTTTACCGATGCGGATCTCGCGACACCTATCACAGAGGCCGAAAAACTCTGGACCGCGCTGGACGCAGGCAACGACGTGGCCATCGGATCTCGCGTTCATGCGGGCGGTAAGGATATGCGCGCCAGCCAGCCCTTGTACCGGCGAGCACTGGGTCTCCTGTACCACAAGATGGCCGCCCTGCTGGCCGTGGGGAACATCCAGGACACCCAGTGCGGGTTCAAGGCCTTCACCGGGGAAGCGGCGCAGTACCTATTTGGCAGGCAGCGAATCAAGGGTCTGGTCTTCGACACTGAGCTGCTGTTCCTCGCCCGTCAGGGGGGCCTGCGCATCGCGGAGGTGCCCGTAGCCTGGTCCAACGTGGGTGGGTCCCGGATGCGGATCACGCCGGGACAGGCCTTCCAGGTGCTGGCCGACCTGCTGGCCATCCGGCTGTATCATCGCGGCAGAGGCGCGGGGATCGGGGCCAACACCGTCAGGGAGTGAAGCAACTGCCAACGGGCCCCGCAGCTGCGGCGATCCTGATCGCCGTCCTTTACCTGGCCCTGGGGATTGCCTATGCCCTACGCACTCCCATTTGGCAGGCGCCGGATGAGCCGGCTCACTTCAACTATATCTGGCACCTCGCAACGGGAAGAGGATTTCCGGTCCTTGAGATGGGAGAGTACGACCAGGGGTATCTCGCTCGTCTGACCTCCGAGCGGTTCCCACCGGAACTGCCGGTGGACAAGCTGGGTTACGAGTCTCACCAGCCGCCTCTTTATTACGTGCTGCTGGCTCCGGTGGCGGCGGCATATGAAACGTCGCCACATGCTCGGCGGCTTGCCGTTCTTCGCGTGATCTCCCTGACCGCGGGCCTCGCCTTGTTGGGTCTTACCTGGGCCATCGGGCGCGCTCTGTTCCCCGAGGAGCCCACGCTGGCTCTCGGGATGGTGGCCTTCGTCGCCCTGCTGCCCCAGCACCTTGCGATTTCGGCCTCGGTCAACAACGACCTGCTGGCGGAGGTCTTGGTTGCGGGAGTCCTGTTGGGCAGTCTTTCGCTCATGAGGAAGGATCTCACGCAGTCCACGTCCCGCAGCGCCACTCCCTTACCCTTCGCTTCGCTCGAGGGCAGGCGCTGGTGGGTCGGGCCTTTCGCGCTGGGCCTCGCCCTGGGGGCCGCCTTTCTCACCAAGACGACCGCTTACGCGGCCGCGGCCCTTCCGGGGCTGGCGGCACTCCTGAAGGTGCAAGTGAAGGAGGCGCCTTCGCCTGCCCGGGCCAGGATCAGCTCCCCTGGCACAACTCTCGCCACCATCTACGGCGTGGGACTAGCTATCGGCGCCTTCTGGTGGCTCCGCAACGTCGCCGTCTACAGCGGCCACGACGTCCTGGGCTTGGCTCGCCACGCCGAAGTTGTCGCAGGCCAGCCGCGGGTGGAAGTCTGGACTGTCAGCCAAATCCGAGACGCGACCACGGCCATGTTCCAGAGTTTCTGGGTCCAGTTGGGGTGGATGGCCGTGCCGGCTGAGCCAGGGGTGTATCACGTCCTGGCAGCAATCAGCGGCGCCGCGGCCGCCGGTGCGGGTGTAGCTGTATGGAGGGCTCTCCGGGCGCCTGGTTCCCAGCGGAACGCGCTCCTTCTCTGCCTAGCGCTACTGGCCCTCGTGACCGTTCAGACCACCGCCTACAACCTGCAGTTTCTCCAGCCTCAAGGGCGCTACCTGTTCCCGGCCCTTGTTCCAATCGCCGCGCTCGTGGCCCTGGGTCTACGGGAGATAGCAGGGCCTCGGTGGTACGGGGCGGCTCTTGCGGCCCTCATCGCAGGACTGGTTGCTCTCAACCTGTATGCCCAAATAGTGCTGATGCCGTTGCTATAGACGCAGCCCTTCCGCGAGCCAGACGCCCCGGGCGCAGGTTTTTAGGCAGCCTCTTATGTGCACCCACATGATACGTGCTGCGTGATGCGCCAACCGAGGGGCGCTCACGCAGCACGTATCCATCGTCGAGTTTAGCTACAATACACCCGTGCAGCTGCAAGAACGAATGCTCCGCGAGGCGGCGACCATCGCCGTCGTCGGCCTTTCGTCGGACCCCTCCCGGCCGAGCCACCGAGTGGCCAGGTATCTTCAGTCTTACGGCTACCGCATCATTCCGGTGAATCCCCAGGAAAGCGAGGTCCTCGGGGAGCGGGCTTACCCCGATCTCGACTCAGTCCCGGAACTCGTAGACATGGTGGATGTTTTCCGGCGCTCAGAACACGTCCGGCCGGTCATCGAAGAAGCCGTCCGCCTCGGCATCCCGCGCATCTGGCTTCAGGATGGAGTAACGGATGAAGAGGGGGCCGCGTTTGCCCGTGCGCACGGGGCCCAGGTGGTGATGAATGACTGCACCATGCGGGTTCACCACCGATCGGGACTACCGGCGCGGGACCCTCACTCCTTCGACAAGCTCAGGGCAGCGCCTGACCCGCTCCCGGGGCGAGAGGGTAAGACGGGGGGTAGGAAGGGAACAAGGCGATGCTGAATCGCCTGGGTTTGGCCGTCCTCATCACCGCCACGACACTGGCGGTGGAGGTTTGGGGTGGGCTGCAGTCCAACTCCCTGGCCCTGCTGAGCGACGCCGGCCACGTCCTCTCGGATTTGCTGGCCCTAGGGCTCAGTTGGTACGGCGTTAGGCAGACCATGCGGCCGGCAAACTACCGTATGACCTACGGGTATCACCGGGTCAGCATCTTCGTGGCCTTCCTGAATGCCGCAACGCTTATCGGCATCGGGCTGTTGGTCTTGGCAGAGGCGTACCGTCGTCTCAGCGATCCTCATCCAGTGCATGGCGGCCTCATGCTTGGCGTCGCCGTCGCAGGCCTGGCGCTGAACCTAAGCGTTATCTTCCTCCTCAAGGCACACCTTGGCGACCTGGCGGTCCGTAGCGCCTTCCTGCATGTCCTGGGCGATGTCCTCGGCTCCCTGGCGGCTATCGCCGGTGGCGGCGTTATCCTGTTTACCCAATGGCAGTGGGTGGACTCCGCCGCGGGCGTGATCATCGCCGCCATCATCATCTACGGCTCCCTTCGGATCCTGCAGGAGTCCGTCCACGTGCTGCTGGACGCCACACCAGGCGGCCTCGACATTACTGCCGTGCTCCAAGATATGCATGCGGTGCCGGGCGTGCTGGGCGTCCATCATCTGCACATCTGGGGCATCACTCCCGATATCCGAGCGCTCAGTTGCCACATTTCGGTGGAGGATACCTCGGTGAGCGAGGCGGCCGGGGTGCTAGCCCGATTGAACGCGATGCTCGATGACCGCTTTCGCATCGGGCACAGCACCATCCAGTTGGAATATGTTGACTGCGACGCAAATGAACTCTACTGCAACCTCGGCCCAGACGAGGGGAACATCGTCGTAAGACGCCCCCATTCTCACGGATCAACCCACCGCGAGGAGTCAGGCCAACACACCTTAAGGCCTGGGGCCCCGAACCAGTAACATGGCGGAGCCATCGGCCCGCTCCACGGTTCTCATCATCCCCACATACAACGAGCGGGCCAACCTCGAGACACTGGTGGAGCGCGTCCGTGCTCTTGAAGTACTGGGGCTGCGCGTGCTCATCGTGGACGATAACTCTCCCGACGGCACCGGCGAGGTGGCAGACGAGGTTTCGGCACGGCAGCCCGAGTTCGTCTCAGTCCTCCACCGACCTGGAAAGTTGGGGATGGGAACCGCTTACGTTGCGGGCTTTCGCTGGGCCCTTGAACAGGGCGCCGACCTTATCGCGACCATGGACGCGGATTTCTCTCACCCGGTGGAAAAGCTCCCGGCCCTCATCGACACATGCCGCGAGTACGACGTGGCCATCGGGTCACGCTTTGCACCAGGCGGACGCCTCGACGAACGGTGGGGAGTCGCCCGGCGGTTCCTCAGTTGGGGGGGCAACGCCTACGCCCGGCTGCTGACCGGGCTTCCCCTGTACGACCTCACCGGAGGCTTCAAGTGTTTTCGCCGCAACGTGCTGGAGACCATCGACCTCTCGTCCATCAAGAGCTCCGGCTTTGTCTTCCAGGTCGAGGTCAACTACGCCTGCCACCACCATGGGTTTCGGCTGGCGGAGGTGCCCATCTACTTCGCCGAACGCAGCCGAGGGACATCCAAGATGTCTCTCCAGATCATCTGGGAGGCGTTCTGGCGTGTGTTGGAGCTGAGGACACGCTACTAAATGTGCCTGAGGCGTGATACGTGAAGGTCTCCCGTTCACGCATTACGCCTCACGAGTCACGCATCTACGCATAAGACGCTACGCTAGACGCTTGCTCCCGCGGCTCTCACCCTCTCGTCTCCGTCCCATCCCTATCGTGGTGGCGAGCTTCTTCATCCTGGTCCTTCTGCTGTTGCTTTGGCCCGGCGTCATCGGGGGGCAGACGCTGGTTCCCTGGGACTACCTATCCGGGCAACCCAGGAACCCCCTGACCAGCGATCTCGTCCTCCAGAACTACCCCTGGAAAGAGCTTGCTAACGAGAGCTTTGCCCAGGGAACGTTGCCCCTCTGGAACCCATACATCTTCACAGGAGTGCCCTTTCTCGCGGCCGCGCAATCGGGCAGCCTCTATCCCTTCGGGGTGCCTCTGTTTTTCCTCGTTCCCCTGCAACTGGCGTACACCTGGTTCTTCGGGATCCACCTCTTCATCGGCGCGTTGGGCGCCTACGGGTACCTGAGGATCATCGGCACAGAGCGTTGGGGGTCCCTCTTCGGCGGGACTGTCTTCTGCCTGGCGGGGTTTCTCGTGGTCAACCCCCAATGGCCCCAGGCCGTGGGCGCCGCGGTATGGCTTCCAGCCCTCCTGGCCGCCATAGAGCTGGTGCTGCGGCGGAGAGGCTGGGGCCGGCTGATCCCCGCTTTCGCGGCGGCCATCGTCGTCGCAATGCAATGGCTGGCGGGTCACCCAGAGTTAAGCGTCTACCTGCTGTCCAGCACCGGGGCGTACTGCCTGGCCCGCCTGTTAACCTCTTGGCACAACGGCCCTTGGGTGGACGGGAAGGGGGGAGCGCATGCCCCACATAACCTATGGGCGGCAGGCCTTTGCCTCGGCGCGGTCATCGCCGGCACCCTCCTCGCCGCGGTCCAGCTTGTCCCCTTCGTTGAGGTAGTCAGCCAGAACCACCGAGCGGGTGTTGGCAGCTTCGATGAGGTCCGCTCCTGGGCCTTGCCCGCGGAGCAGATCATCGCTTTCCTGTTGCCGGATTTTTTCGGTAATCCGGCTCACGTTGCAGCGCCGTACTGGTCTCCCAAGAACTACGTGGAAAGTGCGGCGTATCTGGGGGTACTCCCCTTACTCCTGCTGGTCCCCGCCTGGCGACTGCGGCGGGATTTCTGGACCGTGTTCTTCTCAGCCTGGGCCATCTTCTCCCTCTTGATGGCTTTTGGAACGCCCCTCTACGCGCTCTTCTACTTCGGCCTTCCGGGCTTCGACCAGTTGCACACCCCCTTCCGATGGGTGTTCCCATATTCCTTTTCGGTAGTGGTGGTGGCAGCCCGCGGGCTTGACGCGCTGCTTGCCCCTTCGGGGAAGGCCACTGCGCGCTGGATAGGTGGGGCCGCCCTCATTGCGGGGCTCGTTGCGGTCGCCCTGGGGCCGGCGATGTTACAGGGCTTCTACGGCCGCTCGGCAGCAGCCCGAGGCGCGTTCACCACTGTTGAGGCCTTTCTCCAATACGAGACGGGTAACTTGCTAGCCTTCGGTGTTCTCCTCACGCTAGGCGGTGCGGCTCTGCTGCTTTGGTCGGCAGCCCGCAATAGCTCGGAAGGGGGTAGGGAGGCTAGGAGTGCGGCCGGAAAGCCGCACTCAGTCGAGGGAGGCGGGGCAAACGACC
>CAZPYZ010000183.1:0-7182 GCA_964590215.1 uncultured Dehalococcoidia bacterium
ACGCCGCCTTTCGCCCCTTGCTCTACCTGGGCCGCGCCGAAGAAGCCCTGGCCCATGCGGGCGATTGGAGCGGTTCCGGCGATCAGAACCTGCGGGTCGCAGCTCCGGCGGCCGCGTGCCTCGCCCACCTGGCCCGGCACTCGGAGGTTGCCGCACTGCTGGCCCGCCATGTGCCACGGGGAGACGTTCCGCCCGAGGAGGACGAGACACCAGGCGGCGAGCTGGCTCTGCTGCTGGAGGCGGCGGTTCTGGGTAGCGACCGCGGGTCCTGCGAGGTGCTGATGCCCTACCTGCGTCCCCTGGCGTCCCTGGCGGTTATCGACTACCGCAATCCCACCTGCATGGCCCGCCACCTGGGCGCCGCTCAAGCGCTGCTTGGGGACCCTGCCGGAGCCATGACCTCTTACCAGCAGGCGTTGGAAGCCGCGGGCAAGGTCAGGAGCCGCCCGGAGATCGCCCTCACCCGGCTCCAGCTCGCGGAACTGCTGTTGGAGGAAGCATTCAGCCATCAGCGTTCAGCTATTAGCACGCCGCCACCCGCGGCCGTCGGGGAGGATCGGGGTGGGCTGATAGCTGACAAGCTGACCGCTGATAGCTCGATGGCTGATAGGCTGAAGGCTGAAGGCTCGATAGCTGACAACCTGAAGGCTGAAGGCTTGGCCCACCTCGACTTCGCCATCGCCGAGTTCCGGGAGATGAACATGCAGCCGTCCTTGGAACGAGCCCTCAAGCACAAGGGGTTGCTCACGGCCTGACCTTCACCATCGCCCGGAAGGGAACGCCCTGGCCTCTCGACCTTACGCTCCTTCGACGATGTCCCCCTTGAGGCTCGCCGCTGCTGTCAGGAATTCCTCTTGTTCCCGCGCGGGCACGGCAAACTTGTCCAACGTGGCCTTGGTATGAGCCACAAATAGCTGCCAGTCGCTCTCGCTGATGCCCAGGCCCTCGTGGCTCGTCTTCATGTCGCGGCCCCGGTACTCCACTGGTCCACCCGTGGCATAGCAAAGAAAATCCACCACCAGTTGCCGGTCTCGTCTCATGCTGTCCTTGCTGTGGCCCTTCCAATAGGGCCCGAGCTGAGGATCGCTGGTGAGCCGGGTCAGCAAATCGTCTGTTGCCGCCGCGATGGCATCGTACCCGCCAAGGCGGCGATACAGCGACGCCTCTGCTGCGTTTGCCATGATCCCACCTCCGTTCTACTATTCGCTGAAGCAGACGTTATCGAGGGTACGGGGGGTAGCGCTCGTGCAACAGGAAGAAAGCCCACGGCTTTGCCCACGGAACGCTGGATCCCGGGCCGGAGGCCGATGAGCAAAACACGCACCCACCCGCCTCCCTTCGGAGCGGCACTCAAGCGCTATCGAATAGCCGCCGGGCTCACCCACGAGGCGCTGGCCGAACGGGCGGCGTTGAGCCCTCGGACCATCAGCGATCTGGAGAGGGGGGTGAGTCGCAGCCCCAGGCAACAGTCGCTGTCCCTCCTGATAAAAGCTCTGGCCCTCACACCCGAGCAACGGGCTGTGCTCGAGAGCGCCGCTCGCCCGGTACTCCCGCTCTCGGAGATGGGCGGTCCCTTCCATAACCTGCCTGCCCAGGCGACCAGGTTCATCGGGCGAGAGCGGGAGATCGCGGTAGCCGGAGAGCTTGTCCGGCGGCGGGAGGTTCGCCTCGTCACCCTTACAGGCGCCGGTGGCGCTGGAAAGACCCGGCTGGCCATTCGGGTAGCCGAGCTCGTACGGCAGGAGTTCGTGGACGGGGCGTTCTTTGTCCCCCTCGCCCCTGCCGTAGGCGCGGATTCCATCATCGAGTCCTTGGCTCAGGCAATCGGTGTCGGAGAGGTTGAAGGGTTTCCTCTGGAGGCCCTCGTCATCGACTATCTGCGTGAGCGGCAGGTACTACTGATCCTGGACAACTTTGAGCACCTCCTCAGTCAGGCGCCGCTAGTGGCACACCTGTCGTCGAGCTGTCCCCGGGTAAAGGCCCTGGTCACCAGCCGGGCCCCGCTGCACCTCACCGGCGAGCATGAGCTCCTGGTGGCGCCGCTGCCGGTTCCAGACCTGGTGCGCCTGCCCGCCCCGGAGGAGTTGGAGCAGTACGCAGCCATCGCCCTCTTTGTTGACCGTGCCGCCTCAATTCAACCCGAATTCCGGCTCACCCCACGCAACGGGCCGGCAGTGGCCGCGATCTGCGTCCGCGTCGACGGGCTGCCCTTGGCCATCGAGCTGGCGGCGGCGCGCGTCAAGCTGCTCCCGCCCCACGCGCTCCTGGCCCAGCTCGAGCGTCCAAGCGGGCCTCTCAGGTTGCTTACCGGAGGCGCCCGCGACCTGCCCGCGCGGCAACAGGCACTCCGGGACACGATCGCCTGGAGCTACGATCTGTTAACGCGAGATGAGCAGCGCCTTCTAAGGCGGCTCGCGGTGTTCGCGGGCGGGTGCACCCTCGTGGCTGCCGCAACGGTAGTCCGGCGCCAGGAACCGGCTTCGCGCAGCCGCGAGGCGACGGATTTCGACCTGCTGGATGGACTCGCCTCCCTGATAGACAAGAGCCTCCTCCGTCATCAGGAGGGTCCGGACGGCCAGCCTCGGTACCTCATGCTCGAAACCATCAGGGAGTTCGCCCTGGAGCAACTCGAGGCGTCGGCAGAAGCAGGAGCCGCGCGCGAGGCGCACGCCAGGTATTACCTCGGGATGGTCGAGGCCTCCGGTCCGTTCCTGCTCCACCAGCCGGATGCCGCCAGAGCCATCCCCCACAAGGGGCCTGGCGGCGCTACAGTTTGGCAAACCCTTGGGGCCGAGCAGGAGAACATACGCACCGCGCTCCGCTGGCTCGTAGAGTCCGGCTAGGAGTGCGGCCGGAAAGCCAACCCGGGACACGCCCGCATCACGCATTACGCATCACGCATCGCGCATTACGCATCACATCTCTGCACATAGGACGCCGCGTATGAATGCAGCTACGCCTCGCCTGGCGGCAACGGCGTCTCCTCAAGGCCGGCTGTCGCTCCCACCTGCTGCATGAACCCCAACATGTCCGCGTGGGCCCAGTGCTCGACGAGCTTGCCCCCGGCGATACGGTGCACCGCGATACCTCCGATCTGCACTACCTGGCCGTTCGGCGGATAACCCAGGAATTCCCCCGTAAACCTTCCCCGCGTCGTGACGCGGGTCATCACCTTGTCCCCCTCGGCCATCTGCTCCTCGATGGTGTGGGTCACATCGGAGAAGGCCGCCCGCAGCAGAAGGTTGGCCTGTCTGACACCCTCCCGGCCGGTCGGAAGCCCCGGGATAGGCGGGTTGTGGTCGATGTAGCTGGCCGAGAGGAACTCGTCTATTGCCTCCAGGTTGCCGCGATCCAGCTCCTGAAACCAACGACGGACCAGGGCCTTGTTTTCTTCAACAGGCATCACTCCTCCTTTCCCGCTGTCGGGCCAGGGTATCGCCCAACCAGCACCGCGCGTGGAGAGCAGGCGCGCCCCCGCCTGCTGGCTCCCGGTATTCCTACATCTATCGAGGGGCGCCCCAATGTTCGCGGCTGGCGCCGATCCAAGCATGGGGTCGGGGTTCCAGGGTTCCCTGGATGCCCTGATGTGCCGGAAATCTACCCTCAGGTGCCGTGGCGGCGTGCCCGGAGCCAGCTACCGGCGGTCCGGTAGTTTCTCTCTAAAATCTGACCCAGGTTTCTCTCCGAAAATTGATCCAGCCGGCCGGGCCTTCCGGTCAGGTCTTCAGGCGCGTTTCCTCCCACCTTTCCTCCGATTAGCCTCTTCGTCATCCCGTCGGAGCCCTGCTGATTCAGCAGCAGTCACGGGGGCAAGGCCGGCGGAGCCGGCCGGCCCGCAGGGTGTCCACTTGTCCATAGCCCGATCCGTGTTCGGGTGCTCGGTCAGGGCTCCGGCCTTTTCCCGGGCCTCGTCCAGGCAACGATAATCGTGAGCCCCAGGTTCTCCCAGGCAAGGGTGTACAGCAGCATAAGGCCGTTCAGGGAGGGGCGAAACAGGAGCCCATGCCAGAGACTGGTGAGGATGTCCCACACAGGCAAACCCCTGTCCTCTTCTCCCCTCCCGGCCCGCCCATTTACCTGCGTCAACATGATAGTCCAACGACAAACACCACAACCCAAGTTCATCGGTAAGCATGGACGACCGAGAGCTGAGGTTGAACTTGCTTGCTACTCCTCCAACGGTCCGAGGCGGCAAGAGGCTCGATACCGTGTGGTCGGCGAACGCCGGCGCTTCAAGGACCTGGCCGTCAGGTTGGCGGGGTCGAGCGCCGGAAACATGCCGACGGAGGAAGCCGTCTTGCCCTCGCATCCGCGAGGACGTGTTGCTACCGGAGCCCGGTGTCCCTTGGAGACCGCTAATGGACTGTCGCAATCCGTACAAGCACCGCTCGCCGAAACACTGCCGTTGTCCCTTGGCTGTCACCGGGACCCGGACCCACGGACCCAGTGCTATTTGCTGGCTCCACAATCCATCGGTTAGAGTGGCTGGCAGGCCCGAACTTCGGGGGAGGGGAGAAGCTATGCCGGTCATTGATGCCGATGCCCACGTCATTGAGTCAGAGCGCACCTGGGAATACCTGGAGGAGGGTGAACGCCGGCATAAGCCCCTTACGATCCGCATCGCCGATGGTCAGGGACCAGGGGGCGAGAGCGAGTACTGGGTGATAGATGGTCGGGTCATCCGCAGGGGCCCCGCCGACATCGATGGGGTAAAACGAGCCCTACGGGAGATGGACGACATCGAGGGCCGCCTGCGCCACATGAACGACCTGGGGACCGACATCCAGGTCCTGTTTCCCACCCTCTTCCTCCGCCCCATCACCACCCGGCCTGAGGTCGAACTGGCGCTGTATCGCAGCTACAACCGCTGGCTGGCCGGCATCTGGAAGCAGGGTCAGGGCAGGCTTCGCTGGGCCGTGGCCGCTCCCACCCGCAACGCTGATGCCGTCGCCGAGGAGCTGCGCTTCGGGAAGGAGCACGGCGCGTGCGCAGTTTTCGCCCGCGGTATCGAGGACGACAAGATCCCTCACGACCCATACTTTTTCTCGCTCTATGAGGTGGCCGCCGAGCTGAATCTGCCCGTCTGCTTTCACGCCGCGACCGGCAGCTTTGCCATCCACGACGCGTTCGCTACGGACACCGGGATGTGGCGATTCAAGATCCCGGGCATCCACGCCTTCCAAGCCCTACTCACGGGTGGCATACCCAATCGGTTCCCCGGCCTCCGCTTCGGCTTTGTGGAGCTGAGCGCCCAGTGGGTCCCGTACGCCGTCCACCACTTCGTCAGGCAGCAGGAGAAGCGCGCCGGCAAGTTGCTGGACAGGCACATGTTGGTACGAGATAGCCGCATCTTCGTTGCCTGCCAGACCGATGACGACATTCCCTACGTCCTCACGTACACCGGTGAAGACAACATGGTAATGGGGACTGACTACGGCCATGCCGATACCTCTAGTGAGCTGGAGGCTTTACAGCGGCTGAGGAAGGAGCCCGGCGTCAGCGATCAGGCAGCGAACAAAATTTTGGACGCCAATCCTCGAGCCCTGTTCGCCATATAGGCCCGCTTCCACTCACCGCTAGCGCCCCTTCGGCACCCGGTCGCCCTCCACCCACACCTGTCCCCAGTCCAGGCTCCCCGCCATGGCTGCCTGGTTATCCACCCACCCATGGACGTAGGGCTGCCATAGGAAATAGGCGCTGTGCGTGATCAGAGGGATGACATAGGCCTGGCGTAAAAGCAGCCGCTGGATGTCCAGCATCATCTGCTTCCGCTTGGTCTGGTCAAGCTCCGTCGCCTGCGCCTCGATCAGCCGGTCCAGCTCCGGGTCCCGGATCGGCATCTTGTTCTCGGCACCACTGGAGTGAAGGGTCTCCCGCCAGATGCCGCGTGACTCTGGCTCCGTTGACGCGCCGGGGGCGATGTAGGCCTCGTAGTCCCCGTCAAGCACGCTCTTGGTGAACACCCCCGACTCCATCGGCCGCAGCGTGACCGTGATCCCTAGCTTCCGCAGGTGTGCGCTGATCATCTCCGCCTGCGCCGGCGTGTCCGGGTGGGCCCGGTCCACCTGGATGGAGAACCCCAGGCCGCTCCCCCTTCCCGCCTCGGCGAGGAGCCTCCGGGCCTGCGTCAGGTCCTGCTCCTTCGGGTCGCGCCACCCTGGCAACGTCTCCAGCTCGCTCTGCGGGATCGACCACGCCTTGTTGATGGGGTTCATGCCCGGCGGGTTCAGGAGTCCGTCGCCCAGGGTCAGGGTGGCCACCATCTCGCGACGGTCGATCCCCAGGTGCAGCGCCTGCCGGGCCCGAAGGTCGTTGAAGGGCGGCCGGTCCATCTTGAGGTACAGCTCTGATGCGTTGTCACGGAGGAACGGTGCCTGCTTCGCCTCAGGGATCTGGGCTAAGACGGGCTCGGCCTGCGCCCGATTGCCCACCTTCACCACGTCGTTCTGCCGCGCGATAAAGGACGCCATGCGTCCTGAGTCATCCGTCGCTGGCAGCATCCGCCATTTATCCAGGTAGGGCTGGCCCGGCTTCCAGTAGTCCTTGTTGGCAACGTACGTGACGCCCTGCTGCCGGTCAAAGGACTCCAGTTTGAAGGGCCCCGTCCCGATGGCCACCCGCTCGAAGTTGTCGCCCCGGTCGTACACATGCTTGGGGAGGATCGCGGTCAGGCCTTCGGTCAGCTTCTTCAGGAACTCCACGTCGACCGACTTAGCGGTGAGCCGCACCGTGTAGTCGTCCACCACCGTGGTCGAGGCGAGGGTGCTGAGCCGGGCCGCGCCCGTCATCTTGTTGGCGGGGTCGGAAACGAAGTCATAGGACCATTTGACGTCGCGGGCCGTGAAGGGCTGGCCGTCGTGCCAGCGCACCCCTTTGCGGAGGTAAAACACGTACGTCGTCGCGTCTGGCTGCTCCCAGCGCTCTGCCAACCCGGGGATGATCTTGAACTCTTCGCGGAAGTCCTTGAACGGCTGATAGTCATACTCGACCAACTGTTGGTAGATACTGCCGCGCCCCAGGAAGATATTGCTGTTGCTGCTCGTGTTCGCCCACGGGTGCAGGTGGTTCAGGTCGCGCAGGGGCATCTGTTGCAAGACCCCACCCCGTTGTGGAGGAAGCGCCAGCTGATCACCCGGGGCAGACGGAGAGGGAGCACCCGGAGCAGACGGACCTGAGCTTACG
>CAZPYZ010000183.1:7192-7659 GCA_964590215.1 uncultured Dehalococcoidia bacterium
TACGCAGCCAGCAATGAAGAGGGCGGCCATGGCACAAGCGATCGACAGGGGCAGTCTTGTCACGGTCTCAACCTCGTGCTTAGTCGGTGCTTACTGTAACAGGCAATCGTTCAGCCCGGCTGAGTACGACCTCGATGCGCGTGGCCGAGAACGCCCACTACAACGTCCGATACCGCCCCGCTATAAGCGCTTGCTTGCAATCTGCGGGCTTCCAGGCCGCCCTTGGATGCGCATGGAGTGCCGAGAACCCCGACCCGAAGAGGGACATCATGGAGCCGATGTTGATGATCTTGCCGCGGCCAGCGCGCTTCAGGTGCAGGTAGACCGCCTGGGCCAAAAGAAAGGCGCCGGTGAGGTTGGTGTCGTCCGACGGCATTCGGGAGGCTGCCTCTCACCGTACCATCTGCGTACTCCAACTTGAACACCGATCCGCCGGTGGCCCGGCACACGCTGCACTGCTGGGTGGG
>CAZPYZ010000184.1:0-7655 GCA_964590215.1 uncultured Dehalococcoidia bacterium
GCGAGTTCTTCGGCGAGTTGTCCTTGCTCGACGGCGCTCCCCGCTCTGCCTCGGCCATGGCCATCCAGCCAACTATTACCTGCACCATCGACCGGGAGGGCTTCCTCTCTTTCCTCAAGGAGCAGCCACAAGCGGCTCTTACCTTCTTCAAGGTCCTCGCCTCGCGGCTGCGCCGGACGGATGGCATCATCGCCGATGCAGCCTTTCTCGATCTACCAGCCCGCGTCGCCAGGACGCTCCTGGAACTGGCTGAGAACTTCGGCCGGGAGCAACCCGGTGGCCTGGAGATCGATCTCCGCCTGCGCCAGCAGGATGTGGCGAGCATGGTAAGCGCCACTCGGGAGAGTGTGAACCGAACCCTCTCCGCTTTCGAGGAACAGCGCATCATTCACATCGACCGCCAGCGCATCACCATCGTGGACCGCGAGGCCCTTCGCCGTCGCATTCGTTGACCCCAGGTCCCCGATCCCTGATCGGGCGCTTCTGGGCAAGGGTTCATTCCTGGTAGCGGTGCTTGTCGCCGCACAGTGCCAGGATCCGTAATCCGCCATCATCCGTAGGGGCGCACCTGTTTGTGCGCCCAGGGCAGACACCCTTCGGCGGGGTTCAGGGTAAACTCCGGTCTGCCCCTACGTGGTGCGGGCACCGATTGCAGGTGGGGAATTACAACGGTATTGTCCCGTTGCTATTGTGAACCCATATGAATGAGAAGGCCCTGGACCTCCTGGAGTTCTCGAAGATCCGTGAACGTGTCGCTGGACTGACGTCCTTTTCGGGCGGCCGCGATCTTGCCCTTACCCTCATGCCCTCGTTGGACCGGTCGTGGATCGAGGCTCGTCAAAGAGAGGTTGCCGAGGGCCGGGACCTCCTGGCGCTGCGGCCCAACTTCGCTCTGGGTGGTGTCCACGACGTCCGGTTGGTCGCCGAGCAGGCGGCCATCGGGGGGCTGCTTCAAGCCCACCAACTCCAGGACATCCGAGACACGCTCCAGGGCGCTCGCATGGTCAAAGGAGTGTTTGAGCGGCTGCAGGACAGGGTCCCGGCCCTGGCCCGGCGGGCCGGGCGTCTCCCCGACTGCGGCGCTATCGAAGCCGAGGTTAACCGCTGCATCGGGCCGCGAGGCGACGTGCTGGACGCCGCAACACCCCTCCTCGCGGCGCTGCGAGCCCAGGTTCGAAGCGCCCACGATCGCCTCACCGATCGCCTTCAGGACCTCGTCAACTCTCCACGAGGCCGGACCATCCTCCAGGAACCCGTCATCACCCTCCGTAACGGCCGTTACGTCGTGCCGGTAAAGGTCGACTTCCGTGGTGAGTTCCGGGGCATTGTCCATGACGTGTCTGCCAGTGGCGCCACCGTGTTCATGGAGCCCCTTGATACCGTGGAGTTGGGCAACACCTGGCGAGAGCTGCAGATCGAAGAGGAACGGGAAGTGGAGCGAGTCCTGCGCACCCTTTCTGAGTTGGTTGGTGATTACCGCGCCGAGATCGAGCTGACGGTCGACCTCCTCGCTCACCTGGACTTAGCGCTGGCTAAGGCCCGCTATGCCGAACGCATCGACGCGGTGCGGCCACAGCTCGGGGGCAGAACACTGCGGCTGACCGCTGCCCGACACCCCCTGCTCGGCGGGCATGTCGTGCCCATCTCATTGGAGTTGGGGGGAGAACCCCTTGCCGGGTCACAGGAAGAGGCGTCGCCTGAGACTCTCGAAGGCCTGGAGGGCCTCGGTTATTTCGTGCTGGTCATCACCGGTCCCAACACGGGCGGAAAGACGGTATCGCTGAAGACCGCCGGCCTCTTGGTCCTCATGGCTCAGTCCGGCATCGCGGTGCCAGCAGAAGCGGCGGTTCTCCCCGTGTACCAGGACGTCTTCGCCGACATCGGCGACGAACAGAGCATTGAGCAGTCTCTCTCCACCTTCAGCTCCCATATGACCCACATCATCGATATCCTGGAGCGGGTCAACCAGGACTGCCTGGTGCTGCTGGACGAACTGGGCGCGGGCACCGATCCCACCGAAGGGTCTGCCCTCGGGCGGGCCATCCTCGGGGACCTGGTCCGTCGCGGGGTCCCCACCATCGCCACGACCCACCACAGCGATCTCAAGGCCTTTGCCCACAGCATGCCGGGAGTGAGGAACGCGTCCGTGGAGTTCGACCCGGTCACTCTGGCGCCAACCTATCACCTCCGCATCGGTCTGCCCGGCTGGAGCAACGCCATCGCCATCGCCGCCCGGTTGGGCCTTCCGCCGGCCCTGGTAGAGGACGCCCGAGCGCTCCTGCGCCCGCAGGATGTCCAGGTCGAGCAACTGCTTGCAGACATTCAGCGTGAGCGGGATGCTGCCCAGGCCGAGGCCCGTCAGCTGGAGGCGGAGAGGCGGTCCGCGGAGACAGCGCGGCGGCGGGTAACCGCCCGGCTGGAGGAGCTTGAAGCGAGCCGCGACGCTCGCATTGAGCAGGCCCGTCAGGAGGTGACCCAGGAGGCGGAGCTGGTCAGGGCCCGGTTGGCCGCGGCGGAGCGGCAGATCGACCGGGCACTGCGGGAGCAGCGCCGGGAGGAGTTGCTGGCCGCAGCCGGCGCGTTACGCAGCGCCGAGCAGCGTCTGGCGAGCCGTCGCTGGCGACCCGCCCGCAAACGCAGCCAGCGGGTCCGGGCGGCGCCACCCGACCTATCGCCAGGGTCCCGCGTCCGCCTGGCCGGCCTGGGCCAGATCGCCGAGGTCGTTTCGGGCCCATCGCCTGAAGGAGAGGTCGAGGTGCAGCTGGGAGCATTCAGGGCTACAGTACGGTCCGAACAGCTGGAGGCCGCCCCCGCCGCTGCCGCGCGGGACGGCCGCTCCAGACTCTCGGCCGTCCGCGCGACCCCTGTCGTGGACGTTGAACTGGAGCTTCACCTGCGGGGGCTGCGAGTGGAGGAAGCCCTTGCCCGCCTGGACGAGTACCTGGACTACGCCTTCCGGGCCGGCTACCCTTCCGTCCGCATCGTCCATGGGAAAGGGACCGGGGCCATGCGCCAAGCGGTGCGCGAGGCGTTGGGCACACATCCCTTGGTAAGGTCCTTCCAATCCGCCTCCCAAGGAGAGGGCGGCGACGGTGTCACCGTCGTGGCGCTAGCGCAGTAGACCACCCTCACGGGGCTCGATGTCCGCAGTGGCTCGGCGCCCGGGGACCACCACGCTTCCCAGGAGCGCGAGCAGTGTCACCGCGCTCAGGGCGATAAGGACAGTCACATAGGCCTCTGCCCCTGGATCTCCCTGATTCCACGCGGTAAAGGCCACCAGGCTCACACCCACGAGGAAGCCGGCCATTGTGATGATAGTGAGGGCCCGGCCCCCTGTTGGCCGCCCCAGGGAGCGCAGGGTCCCGATCAGCCCCAACAGGCTGAAGGTCAGGATGATGATCCCCCCGGCCCAGAACGAGGCGAGGAGCAGGACGTAGTCCTGGCTGTTGCGCAAGGTGAAGGCCCCGCCGGACCAGGCGAAGCCCGCACTCTGGATGGCTTGAGCCACGCTGATGGTCGACACGCCGACAAAGCCCGTGCCCACCACCCCAACCAGCCTGACCAAAGAGCGCATGTCCGCCTCTCCTCGACGAAGGGCTCTTAGCGTGTCGTAGCGCTCCGGGATTGGTCCCAGATCCCCTGGGTTAGAGCCAGGAGGCGCACCACCGGCCGAAGAAACCGCTCTCGCACCGCGGACCTGGCGAGGCCGTTCTTAGCCAGAGCCTCCGCGATGGGAGGACTGGCCCAGTAGTACCAGTCCACCCATGCTCGTCCCGTTGCGCTCTCTCTCAGTACTCGATCCCGAAACCCACGCAAGGCCACCAGCTCCTCCGCGAGGGGCGTCCCGAAGGCCGCGGTGGCAATAAAGCAGTCGCTCTGGGCACTGGCGCCCGCAGCCTCTGGCGCGACCTGCCACGCCTTGGCCTCCTTGTCGAAGGGCAGCGTCTGATCGGCGATGACGTTCTGGCCGCCGTTGCTTATCCACTTGTTGGCCGCTGCTTCCGACGGGGTCAGCGTCTTCCCCAGCCAGGAGTCGACTAGCCGGGCGTCGGGCCCCCAGGTAGCAGGATCGTTCGGATTTGCGCCTTCTTGAACGCCCCAGATCGTGAACTCGTGATTGGGGGCGCCGTAGATGCGCACGTTGCCCGGCACGCCCGCCGTTTTCAGGATGTAGTAGGTCAGGGCAGCGTTCTCGGAGCACTGTCCCACCCGATTGTCCCAGACCCACTTCGCCGTCTCGGCGTAGTCGAAGATGTTCCGGTCTCGCCAGTCGCCGAAGACCTTGTCCGGGTCCTTGTTGGGGTCGACCACGAAGGCAGGCAGAGCCTTGACCCAGTTCCGCCACTCCGACATCCGCTCGAAGGAGTTCATGTTGGTGATGCGGGCATCGGCGACGCGGGTGACCCACTGTGCGATGGCCTCTTGGGACCTCCCCTGCTTCACCATCTCTTGCACGGCCTTGACCGCCTCGTCCAGGGATGCCGGCTGCGGCGGAAGGGGATCGTCTGCGTAGGCAGACCCAGAAACATCAGCCAACAGCGACGCCGTGGCCAGCAACAGGGAGAGCAGGATGCGGGAGACGACCGGAGGCATGGTAGTGATCACGCCGTCAGTAGCTGAACCCCAGGCCGGGGCTATACTGTAGGCATGCGAACAATAGAAACGACGGCCAGCGTTGCATCCGACGGCACGCTGACGGCACGCGTTCCCCCCGAAGTGCCTCCCGGCGAACACGTGATTGTCGTAGTGATCGCCGAGGAGCCGGTATCCGAGAAGGAGCGCGAGTCCCTGGACCTCCCTTTGTACGACGTTGGTCCATGGCCCGAAGGTTTGTCGCTGCGGCGCGAGGACATGTACGGTGACTTCGGGCGCTGAGCCCGTCTTCGTTGATACGAATATCCTCGTCTATGCGTCGGCCTCTGGCGCTCCTTTCCACACGGCCGCAAGGTCGGCCGTTGAGCGTTTGCACGATACGGGAGTCACCGCGTGGGTGAGCCGCCAGGTCCTGCGGGAATATTTGGCGACGTTGACCCGCCCTCAGATCTTCGCGCAGCCTCGGAACCCAGTGGCTCTCGCCTCGGACGTTCGCCGGTTTCAGGCCCGTTTCCGTGTGGCAGAGGATAGCCCAGCCGTCACCCGCCGCCTGCTTGAGTTGCTCGAGGAAATCCCCATGGGGGGCAAGCAGGTCCACGACGCTAACATCGTGGCGACGATGCAAGTTCACGGTGTTCGACGTCTACTCAGCGCGAATGTCACAGACTTCCTACGCTATGCCCATCTCATCACCATCGAGCCTCTGACCACCTAGGCCTTCACGCCGTCAGCAGGCCCTTGTGCTTGAGCGCTCGCTCCAGCGCCGGCTGCATCTTCATCTCGGTGGTCATCGGCCTGACTCCCGGGCCTGGTCCTTGGCCCGATGGCGAAGCGGCAACACGTAGAGGTCGATGTCCAGGGCAGCATTAAGCTCGGTCAGTTTCTCGAGCATACCGGCGTCAAGGCGTATCTCTGGCCGGTCGCCTCCCCGGCTATACACCACGCAGGCGATCTCAGCGTAGTATCGTCGCCCCAATTGCCGGACAACTTCCCACGACGGCTCAAGCTGACCAAGCAGAGAGTTGAGGTGTTCTCGGAGGCTGGCTGAGGGTGGCAGAGCGGACTTCAGGCGCCACCCACTATGCCTATACCTGAGGATCGCAGGGGGACGGATGACATCACCCAGCCTCCATGTCTTGGTGGGCCGAAGGCCGGCCAGCCGGGTAACCTCCTCGGGATCGAGATCGACGCCGGTGAGGGTGAAGGATACTGATACTTCGGATTCCATGTTCGCTTACTGGTGCGCGCTCTGATAGTCGTTCAAGTTCAGGCCAGTCTCCTCGCCGGGTCCTTGTCCGCTCTTCGGCTTGATGTAGATCCTGCCCTCTCGGTCTTTATACAGGTCGCGTTGGCTTGCGTGCGTGCCACCCTTCAGCTCTTCTATATCGAAGCCGGCCTCCTTCAACCGTTCGATCTCTCCCGCGCTTAACCTCCGGTCCTGTGCAGGATTCCGCTCGCCTGATTCCGGTACCATGCACCAAGCCGCCGGCAGGCTCAGCCCGGCAAAGCTGCTACGCCGTCAGCAATCCCTTGTGCTTCAGGGCCCGCTCCAGGCTCGGCTGCATCTTCATCTCCCGGAACTCGGCGATGGCGAAGTCCAGGTGTTGCAAGCCTTCAGCTTTCAGCTTGTCACCCATCGAGCTATCAGCAGTCAGCTTGTCAGCTACCAGCCCATCCCGATCCTCCCCGACCGCCGCGGGTGGCGGGGTGCTAATAGCTGATGGCTGATAGCTGGCAGCTTCCTCCAGCAGCACCTGGGCGAGCCCCAGCCGGATAAGAGCGATCTCGGGCCGGAAGCGGACCTTCTGGCAGACCTCCAGGCCCTGCTGGTAATAGCTCTTCGCCGCCTCCCGGTCGCCGAGAAGGGCCGCGGCGTCCCCCAGGTGCCGGCCGATGCAGGAGAGGTCCCGGTTCCGGGTGAGGAGCAGGCCGGCCAGCGGCGCTAGGAGAGGCATGATGACGCCCGCGGCGTCTCGGTCCCGCAGCAGGACCGCCAGCTCCAGGAGCTTCAGGGGAACGACCGTGAGCGTCTCAGGCCCGGGTGGCGCGGTGCGCCATTCGCGAACCACCTCCAGGGCCTCGGCGCCCGGGTCCTGCTGGCCCAGGTGGGCCAGGCACAGCGCACTGAGCAACCGGACGGATATCGGGTCCGCTTGTTCTGTTTCTTCCCTGACCCGCAGCAAGCGGTCCAGCGCCTCCCGCGCCCGCCCAAGGTAGAGGCGGGCCGGAAGCCCCCGATGAGCATCGTCCAGGCGGCCACGGAGGGGGCTCCCGGCTTCCTGCGCCAAGGCCACCCCCCGGTCCGCCGCCTCCAGGGCCCGCTCCAGCTCTCCGTCCAGCGTGCCCCTGTCAATCACCCGGGCCACGGGCCGCAATGCGAGCGAGGGATCGCGGATGCGTACCGTGATGTCCTCCATCTCCTGCCACAGCTCTTCGGCCCTGGCCCGGTCCCCCGATGCCAGGAACCAGGCAGCACAGTACTCAAGCGCGGTCCCCAGAGTCGCCGCGTTGACCCCCGCCCGCGGCAGGGACGCCAGCTCACGCGCCAGGCCGAGGTACTCGGCCCAGTAACCGACCGTGGCGCCTGCCAGCATGTGCACGCCACATTGAAAAAGGGCCTGAGGGTCACCCAGGCGGCGGGCCTCAGCGAGCGCCCGCTGGAGGTGGACCCAGCGGTGGGCGATCCGCTGCCCCAATGGCCGCCCGACCTCCGAAAGCAAGGCGTCTCCCAGGGCCAGCTCGGCGTAGACCCGGGCCAGCGTGCCGGACGCCGCGTACCGTCCGGCTCGTTCCGCCCATCGAAGGCCGGTGGCGCTACGCCTGCTGGCGATGCCGCCGTAGCGGGTCAGAGAGTCGAAGGCCAACTGGCACGCCCTGGACGCCAGCGCACCGTCCGCCAGGGCCTCGGCGAGTAGGAAGGCCTGCTCGGCGGCGTCATTCACTGCCCGTAGAGGCTCGCCACCAGCGCCCAGGGCCTCCGCAAGCGCAAGAAGCAGGCCGCACCTGGTGTGATGCTCCCCCGGGTCCACCACCTCCTGGACCTCGATAGCCTGCTGCAGCAG
>CAZPYZ010000185.1:0-7615 GCA_964590215.1 uncultured Dehalococcoidia bacterium
GCTAATTCGATGGCCAGGGGGAGTCCGTCTAGCCGGTGGCAGATTTCGGCCACAGCCGGGGCGTTCTCGTTGGTGACTGTAAAGGCGGGCTGGACCTCCGAGGCGCGCTCGATGAACAATGCCACCGCGGCGTACTGGGAGATGCTTTGCCCCGAAGCCACCTGCCGCACGTCGGGCACTTCCAGGGGCATCAGCGGGAATTCCTGCTCGCCCCGCACGTGCAACGGCGTACGGCTGGTCACAAGCGTTTTCAACCCTGGGCAGGCCGCCAGCAGGTCGGCCACGAGCGGCGCAGCCGCGACCACCTGCTCAAAGTTATCGAGCACAAGGAGCAACTGCTTGTGCCGCAGGTATTCTTTCAAACGCTCCAGAGGCGGATGGCCACGGCCTCCGCGCGGCCCTGCTTCCTGGGGCGGCTCACCAAAGACCTGGTCGCCCCCACCGGTTACCGGCATCCCCACGGCTCCGGCGACGGTGGACCAGACCAGGGCAGGATCGGTGACGGACGCCAGGGCGGCGAAGAATACTCCATCCGAGAAGCCATCTAGCAGGTCTGCCGCGACTTGGAGCCCCAGGCGGGTCTTGCCGATGCCACCCGGACCGGTGAGGGTGAGCAGGCGCACGTCGTCGTGCAGCATACGGACCCGAAGTTCCTCCGCTTCCCGGTCGCGCCCAAGGAGCGGGGTAGGCTGAGCCAGCAAGTTGTTAGGCCTGTAGTCCAAGGTTTTGAGGGGCGGGAAGTGCGTTGGCAAGTGCGGGTGGAGCAGCTGAAAGACATGTTCAGGCCGTTGCAGGTCCCGCAAGCGGTGCTCGCCCAGATCGCTCAGGCTTGCCTCATCCGGTAACGTATCGCGCACGAGGTCGTAGGTCGTTTGCGACAGGAGTATTTGACCTCCGTGCCCAGTCGCGAGGAGCCGGGCGACGCGATTGAGGGGCGGCCCGAAGTAATCACCGTCCCGCGCCTGGACCGTGCCGGTATGGAGAGCCATCCGCACCCGGAGAGGGTCATCCTCGCCCGCTGGTGGCACTTGTAAGGCGACCTGGGCGTTGCATGCGGCACCCAGAGCGTCCGGCGCTGTGGCAAAGGCGGCGCAGAAGGCATCACCGATGGTCTTGAACACGTACCCGCCCTGGCCGTCGATAGCGTCCCGGAGCAGGTGGTCATGGCGAGACAGGGTTGCAGCCATTGCCTCGGGGTTCGCTTCCCAACGGCGGGTACTGCCTTCAATGTCAGTGAAGAGAAAGGTCACGGTACCACTCGGGAGGTCTGCCATCACACCTGTCCTCCACCTTTAAATGGCCAGTTCCGCGACATTGCCACGAGTTGGGACAAGTGCCCCGTTTACGAGCGCACTCCCAGCGACGCTGTGGGGACCCGCGCCGTCCGTCACGGCGACACCGTGTGCGAGCTCAGTGTCGGGCGGGAACTCCGGCAGCCCCTTGGGCTCACCAAAGTATGGAAGATGGCCGGAGATTCCGCCAGCGGGTGTCGAAGCGCCAGAGTCCGGCCTGCCTGGCGTACTGGTAGGCCTCGTCCAGTTCGGCCGCAAAGACCCGGCGGTTGATCTCAGCGTACCTCTCCACGGTCTTGGCCCTCCAGGCCGGATAATATTGGTCCATAACGTTGACATAGATGTCCCGGCTTAGCGCGGCCAGGTAGTCCATGATGGCTCGGGTGTCTCCCAGGAGGCCAGGCATCACCAAATGCCGCACCAGGACGCCCCGGCGCGCCAGCCCTTGTTCGTTCACCATGAGATCGCCGACCTGCTGGCACATGGCCTGCACCACGCGCCGCGCCACCTCAGGGTACTCCACGGCCACCAAGTACTTCCGGCTATGCTCCCGGTCCCATAGCTTGAAGTCCGGCATGTAGATATCCACCACGCCATCCATGAGCTGGATGCTGTGGAGGCTGTCATAGCCACTGGTGTTGTAGACGATGGGAAGCCGGAGGCCGGCCTCGATGGCCAGCGGTAGTGCCTCCAGGATCTGGGGCACCACGTGCTCCGGCGTCACGAAGTTGATGTTGTGGCAACCCATCCCCTGGAGGTGGAGCATCAGGCCCGCCAGCTCCTTCGGAGGCAGCGTTTCGCCTTCCCCTTGCTGACTGGTCTCGAAATTCTGGCAGAAGACGCAGCGGAGGTTGCACCAGGAGAAGAAGATGGTGCCCGATCCCTCCCAGCCGCGTAGCACGTCCTCTTCCCCGAAGTGGGGGAAGGCCGCAGAGACACGGGCGTAGCGGCCTACTTTGCAGACGCCAAACTTGTCTGCGGCCCTGTCCACAGCGCAGTCCCTGGGGCAGAGGGTGCACGCGTGAAGCGCGTCCAGCGCTTCGTCTACCTTCTCTTTCAGCCGGCCCTCCTCGTGGGTTTTCAGGTAGGCGGGCGCGTGGGCGGTGAGGATGAAGCGTCCGTCGCCGGTCACTTCACGCGGGACTGGGCTGCGGCCCATTGTGAGCCCGCTGAACATTGGGCTCCTCTCGCACGTCAAGAGGGAACACAGTCCCTTAAGGATCCCCGCCTGTTCGGGCGCGGCTCATCCCTCAGCAGCCCGTGGAGTCGATCCATGCGTACACCCCGGAGTGTGGGTTGTAAGCCGGCTGGGCCGGGGGATGGTTCCTCACCCGGCAAGATATGAAATGGTAGTAGACCCTGCTCATGGCTGGCACATAGGGCATCAGCTCATGCAGTCTGTCCTGAATCTGGTCCGTGATCTGCTTCCGCTTGACCGGGTCCAGCTCTCTTGCCTGGGTTGCCACTAATGTATCCAGCCTGGGGTCGCTGAACTGCATATAGTTGTCGGAGTTGCCCGTCTGGACATAAGTGCCCACCCAGTACCCCAGGAAGTCCACACCCCCCGTGATACCGAAGGCCAGGTCGTATTCACGTTTCTTGACCACCGCGGTGAAGGTGTCCTGGAGGGACGTGATCTTGGTCCTGATGCCGATGGCCTCTAGATGCTTCTGGACTACCTCGGTGTCTTCGGCGTAGATCGAGGAGGTGTGCAGGTCGAAGGTCTGGCCCCCGAAGGCATACCCTGTTTCGGCCAGAAGTCTCCTGGCCTGCTCCCGGTCCACCGCAAATTTCTGTTTGAGCTTCTCCTCCGGCCAGGCATACTCGGTCAGGAAGGTGGGCACAAACCCGGAGTGGGCCACTCCCCCTCGGTTGCTGACGATGAGGTCCTCCCGGTCTACCGCCAGGGCCAGCGCTTTCCTCACACGAGGGTCGTCGAAGGGCGCCCGGCTCAGATTGAACCACAAACCCAGGTGGGTGAGCTGGAGCATCTCGAAGGGGCGGAGGTTCGGGTTGCTCTGCTTCAAAGCATCGGAATCCAGCTTACGGAAGCCGGAGAAGATGGGGGTATCTATCTGGCCCGTCCGCATGGCCGCGACCATTCCCGCGTAGTCCGGGAGATAGTTGAGCCGCATCTCGTCGACGTAAGGTAGCGGCCTACCGTCCAGCCCCATCTCGTAGTAGTCGGGGTTGGCCTCCACCACGGCGATCTGGTTGGGCTTCGCCTCTTTGAGAACGAAGGCGCCGGTGCCGATGGCTACCGTCTTGAAGTCCCCGTACTGCTCCTTCACCTCCCGGGGCAGGATGAGGTTCTCCCGGTAGCCGACTTTTCCCAAGTAGTCCGCGTCTGGTTCCTTCAGCCGCAGCACCACGGTGTGGGGATCGGGCTCCTCGTGGGTCACTGCTTCCCAATAGGAGCGGAGGGCGCCTCCAGCTTTCTGGTGCTCTGCGGTGAAAGCCACGTCCGCAGCGGTAAAGGGGCGTCCGTTGACGGGCGGCTTGTTATGCCACTTCACGTTATCGCGCAGTTTGAGGGTGTAGGTCAGGCCGTCGGCAGAGATCTGCCAGGACTTGACGAGGCTGGGCACCAGAGCGGTATCCCCGGGGAAGCAAAAGCGGTACTGGAGCAGCGTGTTATAGACCTGCGGCTTCGCTTCGTTGCCGGTGCGGCCGGGGGCAGAGGCGTCGAGATGGTCGAAGGCCGGTATCGCCCGGACGAGGGTACCGCCCCGCTTGGGCGGGCCCTGGGCGCGCCAGGGCTCCTTGCCGGGTTCGCAGTTGATCCCCTCCTCCGGCCCCGTGACTTTGGCCTGCGGCGGCTGGTCAGCTCCGCCCGGCGCCACCGCCGCGGGACCGCAGGCGGCGAGCAGCCCCGCCATAACAACAGATGCCAAAACAAGCTCGCCCGCTCTCATGCCACCCCTCCTTAGCCTTGCCCAAGCCCTTCTTCTGAAGCCACGGGGATTCGCCGCGCTACCCTGTTCCGCCAATTGCCCCGCAGTGTAGCACTAGGCAAGGGGCTCCGCCCCTTTGAAATCCCCTGCTCACGCCGATGCGGGTTCGAGAAATAGGAAGCGGACCGTCTATATGATGGAACATTTCCCCACTCCATCGCGACGGAGGTCCGCAATGAACAGTTTCGTCGAGCACCACCAGGAGAGCATCGAACTGGAGTACTCGTGCTTTGATCGTATCGTTGTCAACGCCATCATTCAACCACTGCAGCAACCGCCCATCATTGGGGGCTTCCTTGATCGCTACCGGCGAGTGCCCTCGATCACCCGGGCCTACTTCCGGCGGGTCTCGGAGGACTAGTTCCTAGACCCCACCCTCCCCGTCGAGATCGCCCCAACGCAGCCTGCTCAGCCGCTCCTGGCGCCAGTTCAACCAGGCAATGGGCGGCTTCATCGATCTCTTTGAGCCGGGTCTTCCCAAAGGCAATCCCTCGCAGCAGCGAGAAATAGTTGCGCGGCTCCCGAAGCTCCTCCATGGGAAGCAACCGTGCCTCTGAATAGAGAACAGATGTGGGATCGAGAAGCTTGGTTAGGATGTTGTGCCGGATGCTTCGCGCCGGATCAAAGGCCGGCAAGTAGAAGGGCATCCCCCCCAAGATGGCGTAGGCCAAGATCCGGTCTGCCGGACTGTAGTGGGGGAAGAAGTCGGATGCCTCTCGGTAATTCAGCGGTTGCAGCTGCATCTGTCCGGCGCGCCGGCCATAGAGTGGGCTTTGGTAGCTCAACGTCTCTCGCTCCATGAAGGACACGTAAGAGCCACAGAGGTTGAGCATCATCTGAGTAAGCCGGCCCCGCCGGTGTCAAGCGCTTTGGATCAGCGACGGAAGCGCCGGGGTCGCCTCTGCGAAGTATTGGAACTCATCCAGGACCACCAGCAGGCGTGAGCTCTCCGCCAGGCGGTTCAGGATCCGTTCGCTAACAACCGCAGCACGTCGCAGAGGCCCTCACAGGCGAGGGCGCCTGTGCCACATGCTTCACAGCGTTCGGGCGCGAACATTGGTCCACGCACTACGTCCAGCGGGGCTTTCAGGTTCACCTGACTAGGACTTGATACAACACACATCTGCCACCCATTGCTATAGTGGATCGTGCCTATGAAGGGAAAGCGCATCCAACCAGGCCGAGCAGCAGCGCTCCAGCGGCTGTTGGACCTCGCCTATGACGCAAGCTCGTATCTACGGCGTTCTCCGGACCCCGCGGTCCGGGTCTCTGCCGCTCTGCTGCTGGCCGCGTCCCTCGCCGCCTGTGGTGGGGAGGAGGAGGGCGACTTCCTCGCGCCATCGGGAGGGAAGAGCGGCGCTCTGGAGGAGATCACCACGGCGGAGCCCCTCAACGAGGAGGTGCGTGGAGGTCTGCCGCAGCAGCCGGGACGCTATCCCGTTCACGGCGACTCCGTGATACGGGACCAGCGGGGCGTCTACCTCTTTTCGTGGCGCCGCCCGGATGAGCCGCCCGACACGCGGCACGAGGCCAGAGTCTCCCGCCTTCGCCTGCTCCAGGCCGATGAGGACTCCGTGGAGATCCCACAGTCGGGCGACCCGGTCCTTCGTCTCCGCCGCGAGACTCCCATCGCCCTTGTGGAAGCTGGAACCGGCGGGCAGTACCGGCGGGACAGTCCGTACTACACTCCCTGGTACCCCTTCTTCCTGATAACCTCACCCAGGCCTAGCCCTATCTACTATGACCCACCGTCCGTTATACAGCGGGGGGCCACCGTGCAGGGCTCTCGAGAGTCACAGACGCCCGCCTCGCCCGCCGAGCGGGCCATCGGTGTACGCGGCGCCGTCAGCGGTCGGGCCGGTGGCGCCGGCGCCGGTACCGCCGTAACCAGCCGGGTCGGTGGCTCGACAAGCGCGGTGCCGGCCCCCAAGTCGGGGTCCTTCTCCTCCGGCTCCGGAGGCAAATCCTCCGTGGGAAGCAGCAGCAGTTGAAGCGCCGCCGTCCCGTCTTCCCAGCAGAGGACGAACTCGCAAGGCTGGTAAGCGATACCCCGATCCTGGACGCTGACTTGAAACGCTACTGGATGGGAGTGCTCCCACATCTGACTCCAGCCAACAGGCAGCGTTTACGCTCAGTCCTCAGCGGTCTCGGTCCGGCGTCGACGAGTCAATCCAAGCCACGACAAGCCGAGCCACGACCGTAAGGGAGTGGACAATCCTAGGAGTGCGGCCGGAAAGCCGCACTCAGTCGAGGGAGGTGGGGCAAC
Organism: uncultured Dehalococcoidia bacterium; assembly: GCA_964590215.1. GTDB lineage: Bacteria > Chloroflexota > Dehalococcoidia > SHYD01 > SHYD01 > CAZPYZ01. The sequence continues at coordinate 6,513 of CAZPYZ010000185.1, forward strand.
CTACCGCTGCGTGAACTTGGGGTCTGGGGCGCAGCCTCAGTGTCACCGGCTTTCCGGCCGTGCTTCTAGCTCCCACCCCACGCCTATCAGTACGTATCGTGCCTTTGTCCGCTGGCAACACGCAGCTGGACCCTTCTGGCCATACGTCTCAGCGACACCGTTCCTGAGCGGCGGCACGCCGCCATGGAGCCTGGATGAGAACCCTAACCGGACGTTCCAGGACCGTCTGGGCTCGGTTTCTGGCACGCCGGGTGGTGATATCCCGCCCTGTTTCGTTCCAACAAGCGACCAGGCCCTCTTCATAGACCTCCCCTTGGGGGCGACGCTGCCTCTCGCGCCGGCCTTGAACCATGGAGGGCGCCTAGTTGTCCCCGTAATCCAGCGTTGGTGTCCCCATCCTGCCGTGATCCCATCCACGAACCTCATTACGCTTCTGAGCAGTTGTGCTCGGCTCCTGCACCGGCCGGCAACCCCGCGAGGAGTCATCTTTCTGCTCGATGGCGAACGGGCGGGCCCGAAACGGATTAGGCGGAACGTCTTCGACAACCGCTACCGTTACAACGCGAACTCCTTCCCCCCGGCGGTTGTCCTACGACAGCACGGGATCGCCCTTGCCGGATTCGTCTGCCCCGGCGAGCCTGCCCAAGACCTCTGGGCCTATCTTGCAGCATTGAGAAAGTCCGGAATGGACCCCGCCATTCGCTTGAAGATCCCGTCTCCCTCTGGGAGAGGGTTAGGGTGAGGGCCATCGGACCCGGGATATTTTCTTTCATTCTGCTGGGGTGCCGGATACCGGCAAGGGGATTCTTAAGGAGAGCATGCGGAGTCGTAAGAGAGCCAGGAAGCTTGGAGGGCCCGCCAGGGTGTAACCTGGTGCATTTCCTGCTTTCCCAGGCCGGCGCCCTCTCCCCTCTTCGCTATCGCCGCTTTCTCCGGCGCGCGCAGGTCACTGGTGTGTTCCCAGACCACCTGGTCGAGGGCTCCCCCTATCTGGCCCTGAACGCCATTGCCTTGAGCACAGAGGACGCCCGGGTGCTTCGTCGCATCACCGATGTCTTCGCCTCCGCCTTCCACAAGGCAGGGACCTGCCTGGCACGAGACGT
>CAZPYZ010000186.1:0-2863 GCA_964590215.1 uncultured Dehalococcoidia bacterium
CCTTGCCGCCGGCGTTGAGCAGAAAAATGGACCGGAGCCCGAAAGTGGCCCCGAGGACGCCGGCAATAACGGGGCCGCACAGGATTCCCAGCCGCGAAGACGCGGTCCGCAGCGCCATGGCCCGCCCGCGGTTCTCTTCGCCGGTGACATCAGCGATGATGATGTTGGCGCCGGTATTCCACACCGACAGCCCCAGGGAACCGAAGAATTCTAGAAAGAGGAACTGCTCGTAGCTGGTCGCCCAAAAGGCGAGGATGCCAGAAAGGACCCGCACGGCGAGCCCGCTTATCACCATCGGCCGCCGGCCGATACGGTCGCTCAGCAGCCCCGCCAGGGGAGCAGCCACCAGGCGGGCAACGGCGCTGGAGGCGCTCACCAGCGCGACCAGGAAAAGGGAGACGCCGAAAGAGGCGGAGAAGAGCGGCCGGGCGATCTGCATCCCGCCATAGCCCACGCTGCTGAAGAAGAAGGTGGAGAAGAGGGGCAGCTCCCGGAGGATCAGGATCCGCACCTAGTGCCTGCCTGCCAAAATCGCAAACAACTCCTCCACCAGAGTTATAAGCCTACCGGAACCGCTTCGGGCGCTGCCCGCGCCTGCCGGACACGCACGGTCGGCGGCCGTACCCTGTGGGAAATTCGGTGGTCTACTGCGCTAATCCTCTGGGAGGGAGTCCATCCCCGGCCGGCGCTCAGGATCACGGGTAGCAGTATGCCTACGATCCCCTTTGAGATCACCGTGCCGGGCGATCTCTCCCAGGAGCCGCGACCGTTCGTTCCGAACGGTCACCGGCGTCACCGAGGAGGAGAGCGCCCGCGTCGTGGCTGTTTCCCCTTGATCGAGGAGCGAGTGGCGGCGAGTCCGCTGTTGCGGGTGGAGTTCCTGTAGGGCTGAGGCCACCCAGCAGCCACGATTGTTTCATGGGGGGATGCCCTTGTTGGATAACCTCGTTGTGTTAGCCTCGTCAAACTCTGGTTGGCTGCTCGCTGCCTGAGTGACCGGTCCCTCGACAGCGACCGGCGCCGAGCGCCATACTGCGACAACCGGAGTCGCGCTGTGGGCGCCCTTGCAGGGGCGCATCACGGTGGCCCGCTTGTCGGCGGCAGAAGCACATTGGCAAAGGGAGGGAAGGACATGGACGTGATTGCATCACTGCGAGAAGGGTTTGCTACGGCCCACTGGATGCTGGAAGGCACAATCGACGGCGTCACTCCCGAATTGGCGGCCTGGCAACCTGGCGGGACGGCCCTCTCCATCGCTGCCAACTACGCCCACCTGGTGCTCAGCGAAGACAGGCATATCACGAGGGCATTCGAGGGGAAGACACCCATGGCTTCGGCCGAATGGGCGGGCAAGACGGGCATCAGCGAGCTACCACCTGCTGGCACTGGCGCCGACCGGTCGCGCTGGGCTCGCGATGTACGGGTGGACATACCGGCCCTTCGGCAGTATGCCCAGGCGGTCTATGTCGCGACAGACAACTACGTGGCTAACCTGAGCCCTCACGACCTCGACCGGGAGATCGAACGGGGAAGCATGGGCAAACGAAGCCTGAACTGGTGGCTTACCTTGTTGGTCGTCCACGCCGCCAACCATACCGGCGAAATCTCCACCGTCAAGGGCATCCAGGGGCAGAGGGGGTATGCACTCTAGGTTCACCCTACGGCCGTCGCGTTCGCCGGTGTGAGCTGCGAGCGCGGTTCACCCCCGGCCTGGGAAGCAGCGAGGAGGAAATCAACGCCCTGGAGGCGCAGAAGGTAATCAGGCTGTCAGGTACAGCCGCTGCTCCGTCTTCTGAAGCCTCCCACCCCAAATATCGAGCTGTTTGACCAAGAAGGAGCCGTGCTTAAGTGACGCAGGACGCTACAGAGGGAAAACCAGGCGCACTCGACGGCCTTCTCGTCGTGGACCTCGCCGACGAGAAGGCCCAGTACTGTGGAAAGCTTCTCGCGGACTTGGGGGCGGACGTGTACAAGATCGAGCCTCCAGAGGGCGCCAGGGCGCGACGGCGAGGGCCATACCGCGATGCGACATCGGTCAGCCTATCCTTCGCCTTCCACAACTCGGGCAAGCGCAGCCTGACTCTCGACCTCGAGTCCACCGGCGGACGGGCACACCTCGCGGCTCTGCTGGAGCGTGCTGACGTCCTCGTTGAGACCTTCGCCGCGCAGGAGGCCGCCGAGCGGGGGCTGACCTACCAGGCGCTTGCCGCCCGCAACCCCCGGCTTGTGGTCGCATCGGTGACGGGTTTCGGGCGGACTGGGCCGTACGCCCGGTTCCGGGACCCTGAGATCATTACCTACGCCATGGGCGGGCTGATGTTCCAGAGCGGAAGTCCTGACTATCCGCCTGTCGTCGGGCCATGTGAGCAGTCGTACCAGTTCGCCGCAATGTGCACGGCTTACGGGATCCTACTTGCCCTCTACAACCGGGAAAAGACGGGCCAGGGCCAGCAGGTCGAGGCTTCGATCCAGGAGATGCAGGCGTTCCAGCAGCACATCCTGGTCAATTACTCCGCTCTCGCGCAGATCATCGAACGCCGCGGCGGCCAGGCCCGCGGCGGTGGCGCGCCCGGCGGCATTTATCCTGCGAAGGACGGCTTCGTCCACCTGCACGTCCTCGCCCCCCGGATGTGGAAGCGCTTCTTCGACTGGATGGGGAAGCCGGAAGCCCTGGCGGACCCCGTCTGGGAGAATCGGCACTTTCGCTCCCAGAACTCGGACGTCCTTGACCCCTTCGTGGTGGAGTTTTTCGCCAACTCCACGAAGGAAGAGCTCTACAGGCAGGGGCAAAAACGCGGCATCCCGGTGGCCCCGGTGAATGCGCCCAGCGAGTTCATGGCGGACCAGCAGGTGGTGGAGCGCA
>CAZPYZ010000186.1:2873-7590 GCA_964590215.1 uncultured Dehalococcoidia bacterium
GCCTCTTCGTGCAAGGGGATGATTCGGTGCTCGGGAAGCACTGGTTCCCGGGCCCGCCCTTCCGGATGAGCGAAACGCCCCTCCGCCGGATCAGCCGAGTGGCTGCTCTCGGCGAGCACAACACCGAGCTTGCGCGGATTTCCCCGACCCGTCCTTTCGAGAATCTCAAGGACCGGCCCCACTCTGGGGCGGCGTTGCCTGAGGCCCTCGAAGGCATAGGTGGGACCCGTGCTCCCTTGCAGGGCATCCGCGTCCTGGATTTCACCCAGGCCCTCGCGGGTCCCTTCGTGACCCGCCTTTTAGGGGAGTTTGGTGCGGAGGTCATAAAGATCGAGTCCGAGACTCACCAGCAGCGGGGCCGGGCCGCCCCGGGCCTCGATGCGAGGGTCGTCCTGCAGCAGCAGGTGACCTGGACCGACACCCACCGCAACAAGCTCGGGATCTCCCTCGACATGTCGAAGCCCGAGGCCGTGCAAGTCATGCACCGGCTGATAAAGGCATCTGACGTAATGGTCGACAACTTCAGCCCGCGGGTCCTCGTCTCCTGGGGTCTCGGCTACGAAAAGGTCCGAGAGCTGAACCCCCGGCTGATCATGATGAGCATGCCGGGGTTCGGCATGACGGGCCCGTCCCGGGAATACGTGTCGGTCGCCGGCACGGTGATGGCCCTCACGGGGATGACCTATCTCTGGGGCTACCCCGACTACACCCAGCCCGTGGGCACCCAGACCTTTCAGGCCGACTACGGCGCTGGCGCCCACGGACTCGTCGCCGTCATAGCGGCGCTGATCCACCGGACCAAAACCGGCCGGGGCCAATACATCGATCAAGCGCAGATCGAGACCGTAGCGTCAATCTTCGGCCCCGTCTATCTGGACGCGAGCGTCAACGGCCGTGACCCGCAGCCCCTCGGAAACCGCAGTCCCGACTGGGCGCCTCAAGGCTGCTACCCCTGCAAGAACGACGGCTGGTGTGTCATCGCCATCACCTGCGATGACGAGTGGACTCGCTTCGTCGAGCTGCTGGGCAAGCCAAGCTGGGCCGTCGCGGCCCAGTACTCAACGACCCAAGGGAGGTTGGAGAACCACGATAGCCTGGACGCGCGCATATCGGACTGGACGAGGGGCTACACCGCCCACCAGGTGATGTGGATGCTCCAGCGGGCCGGCGTTCCCGCAGGCGCCGTGCAGAGCCCCGAGGACCTCTTCTGCGACCTGCAACTGCGGCACAGGGGCTTTCTCCAGCGCATTCCTGAGTCGGGGACCCCGGATGTGGAGTACCCCGGGGTCTTCGTGCACCTCTCCGATACCCCCGGTTTGCTGGCGCGCGCGGCCGAGTTCGGCGAGCACAACAACTACGTGTTCAAGGAGATAGCTGGACTCTCGGAGACCGAAATTCAAGCCTTGGAACAGCAAGGCATTTTCCGTTAGGAGGAGAAATTTAAATTGGCGGCCACTTACGACAGGATGATCACTGATACCCGCCTTATCAAAGGCTATAACAACGAGTCTATTCAGATGTACTACGCCCGGCCCGGGGATGCCGGACGATTTCCAGGCGTCGTGTTACTCCATTACGCTCCTGCTGGGTGGGATGAATGGACCAAAGAAATTGCCCGCAAATTTGCCTACCATGGTTATACAGCGGTGGCGCCCAATCTTCATTTTCGTTCTGGCCCGGACGCCAGCCCGGATGATCAGTCGGCTGCTGCCAGGGCCGCGGGCGGCGTGCCGGACGACCAGTGCGTCGGTGACGTCCAATCCTGTGCAAATTTTCTACGCGACGAGGCCAACAACAATGGCAAGGTAGCGGTAATGGGCTTCTGTTCCGGTGGACGCCAAGCATACTTGGCAGCGTGCAAACTGCCTTTCGACGCCGCCGTGGACTGTTGGGGTGGAAGTGTAGTTGCGAAACCGAAGGACTTGACGCCTGCTCGACCCGTGGCCCCGCTGGATTTTACAAAGGACTTAAACTGCCCACTCTTGGGCCTCTTCGGCAATGAAGATCCCAATCCCTCACCCGCAGATGTTGATCGCACCGAGGAGGAATTGAAACGGCACGGCAAAGTCTATGAGTTCCATCGATTCGATGGCGCCGGCCATGGCTTCCTCGTGTACAACTACCCTCAGTTTCACCAAAAGTCCTCGTACAAGGCATGGCTGGCAATATTCAACTGGTTCGACAACTATCTGTGGCAGTAAATCTCAGTTGCAAGTTGCGCCCTCGGAACGCTGTGGTATAGCTCCGCGTCATCCTGGGTGATCGCGTATGGCTCGCTCCGCGCCGGCTGGGTCATCCGAGCCCCCTTCCCTGACCGGACTTGTTGTCTTACCCCGCGGGCCTGATGTTCTGGTTTGAGCGAAAGAGGTTTCCCGGATCATATTTCCCCTTGACCGTCCGGAGCCGGTCGTAGTTCACCCCGTACGCGGCGCGAACCCGGGCTTCCCCCTCGCCCTCTCCCAAGTAGTTGACGTACACTCCCTCTTCCAAATATAGCGCCACCGCATCCCAGTACTTGCGAGACCACTCGATGTTCCTTTGGGTTTCCCCTGGAATGGTCCATACGCTGAAGATCAGGAAGCTGAACTCCGCCCCTCGATGGCTGTAGGCCGTCTCCTGGGCGCCGACCCGGCTGATGGCTCCGCCCACGTGCTCCAGCGCGATAGCGGTCATAGGTGAGGGAGCTGACGGGAACAGGTCCACCATCGTCCCTATCGCCTCGTTGCTGTAGTCTCTGAGGAAGCTGCTCTTCCAGTACTGGAGCAACCCGGGCGGGTAGGCGGGAGCGAGCATATCCTGGACGGTCTTGTACGGGATGGACGCCACCGTGTCCACGACCGGAGGACGAAACTCCCGCAGCGGCGTCAGCACCCGTTCCCCTTCTCCGATGTCACCGCACCAGCAGACCAGCGCCGCCAAGCAAGGCTCTCCCTCCGGGTTCCGCAACAGGACGGCATCGCTGCGCATCTCGTCGGGGGTCTTCCTGGCCCAATCGCGGTGGAAGGGAAGGACCTCCTTGGCCAGGGCCAAAGGCCATATGAGCATGCCGCCCAGCACCGGGCCCACGGGATGCAAGCGGTACTCCAGCGAGGTGACTACCCCAAAATTGCCACCCCCACCACGCAGTGCCCAGAACAGGTCCTCGTTCTGGCTCATACTGGCCGGCACCACCTTGCCGTCCGCGGTGACCACGTCTGCCGAGACCAGGTTATCGCAGGCGAGGCCATACTTCCGGTTGAGGTAGCCGATCCCGCCACCCTGGGTGAGCCCTCCCACACCTGTGGTCGGAAAGATCCCGCCAGTGGTGGCCAGACCAAAGGCCTGGCTCTCTCGGTCCAGATCCCCCCAGGTTGCGCCGCCCTCGGCTCTGGCGGTCCTGTGCTCGGGATCGACGCGCACGGCATTCATGCGGGAGAGATCGATAACCAGCCCGCCATCACAGAGCGACGTCCCCGCCACGTTGTGCCCTCCACCGCGGACGGAGACAACCAGGTTGTTGTTGCGGGCGAAGTTCACGGCGTCAATGACATCGGCGACGCCGACACAGCGGGCGATCAGCCCCGGTCTCTTGTCGATCATCCCGTTGTACACTTTTCGGGCATCGTCGTAATTGCTGTCACCGGGGCGCAGTAACTCGCCCCGCAGCTTCGAGCCGAAGCCCTGGATCGCCTCCTCTGTGAGCGCGGCGCCACTGAGAGTGCGAACGGTCGTATCGGCCATGTTCCCTGCCCTCCCACTTGATGGAGTGTGCGCAGTGTAGGACAACCTAGCCTTGGGCTCAAGGGAGGTGCTGGACCGCACGGCCCCAAGCGAGGTCATTCTGAATTCTGAGCTTCCTCAGGTGTCGGGCCGCCGCCAGACACCGGGCATGACACCGGTCCGGCTGGCTGTCATGCTGACGAAGAAAGCATCCGGTAGGGTGGTGGCCCCACGCCGCCAGACCGCGCCTCCTGCGATGACGAGGAGCGCCAGAATCAAGAGAACAGAGAGGCAACCACGCACCGGCCAAAGCCCTACATCAGGACACTAGAAATCGGGACGTTGATCGAGCGGTTTTTCACGCCCGCCTGTAGGGCGATGCCTCGGCGCATGACGCCAAACGGATGGGGCCAGCCGCGCGGGCAGCATTACCTGCGAGTGTTGCCGGCTTTGACACCTTGCCAGGAAACGCCTACGATCCTGGCCACTTAGCAGGAGAGCTAGAGCGGCGGTATGGTCAGCGAGCGTATCCAGCGGCGGATCGACCAGTTTCTCGACGAGGCCGACGAGGCGGCAGCCCGATCCGATTGGGAGCGGGTCCGGGATAGGGCGCTCAACGTCCTTCGCCTTGACCCCGACAACGTCGATGCCCGGGCTTACCTCGCCGCCGCCGTACGAGAGCCGGCGTCGCCCGGAATACAGCCGCCTGGGAGCGCAGAAATCTTGCCTGCCGTTCATCCCACGGCTTTTGTCAACGGCCGTTACCACGTCATCCGCTTCCTGGGCGAGGGCGGCAAAAAGAAGGTCTTCCTCGCCCACGACACCCGCCTGGACCGGGACGTGGCCTTTGCCCTCATCAAGACCGAGGGCCTCGACGACGAAGGCCGGGAGCGTATCCAGCGCGAGGCCCAGGCCATGGGCAAACTGGGCACCCACCCTCACATCGTCACGGTGCACGACATAGGGGTGGAAGGGGGCTCCCCTCTCCCAGGGGGAGAGGGTCAGGGTGAGGGCGCGC
>CAZPYZ010000187.1:0-7579 GCA_964590215.1 uncultured Dehalococcoidia bacterium
CAACCGGTGGTGCAGGCTTTCCAGCCTGCACGGGCAGGTTTGGAAACCTGCCCCACCTGAAGGCTCACTCCCCTTTTCGGCTGCACTCCTGGTCTAAGGTGCTACGGCGCCGGGCAGGACCTCCCCCTCCGTGCGCCCTTCCCCCTCCTCTGCGGGCGGCTCGGCTGGTGCACTCGGTGCCGGCGCCGGTGGCGGGGCGATCTTGACCTCCTCCCACGCGCCGTTCTCATATCTTAGGATGGGCTTGCCGATTGACACGCGGTCCCCGTTCGCGTCGAACCCTAACCGCCCGGAGACGCCTTCTGGGGCTATGCCTCGCATGAGGGAAATCGTTCGCTGCCGGCCGAACTCCACCTCGTTCTCTGTCTTCTTGGCTGCCAACTCCAGCCCCCGCAACAGCAGTGTTGTGGCGTCGTAGGCCTCCGCAGAGAACTCCCCAACGGGCCCGTACTCACGCTCGTGTTCCTCCTTCCAGGACGCGTACCGCTCACCACGCTCCGTCTGGAGGACGGACGCGTACGTCCCTTCCAGGGCGGCTCCTCCGGCGGCGTATCCAGGGTCCCGTTGCACCGCCTCGCTCACCATGAAGCCACCGCTGAAGCCTGTCTCGCGGAGGGCGCGCAATAAGTCCAGAGCCGTCTGACCGCTGCCCGTAAAATAAACGAAATCGCCGTTCATGTCCTTCGCCTGGGCCGCTGCACTCGAAGCCTCCGCAACGCCGGGTGCGATCCCCCGGGAATCCAGTACGTTTCCTCCACCTGATCGGAACCCGCTGCGGAACTCGCTCGCGATTGACTCGTGCTCGGCGCCGGTTTCGTACAGGACCAGCGCGCGGCCGGCCTTCAACTCCTGGCGCGCATAGCGAGCCGCCTCCCGACCCTGGGCTTTTTCATTCCAGCGCATACGGAATGACGCGAGCGTGCCTGGGCCCGTGAAGCTGGGTGCGGTCACGGTGAGCACCATATACGGGAGCTTCGCCTCCTCGAAGATTGGCTTTGCGGCGACCGCGCTTGTGGGGCACGCTTGGGAGATGACGCCAATGAGGTGCGGGTTTTCCTTGCGCTCAGCCGCCTTCGCCGTGGCGTCTGCCGCATCGCAGCCGTCCTCTAACACCGTTAGCTCAACTTGCATCCCCTGGATCTCTCCGCGCTCGCGCAGGGCCTGCTCCACCGCACGCCGGGTTTCTGACACCCCCACTTGCTGTTCCGGCGAGGCGTCGCCGATATAGAGGAGTTTGGCGCTCTCGCCTATAGGGATAGTGATATTCCCCCAGACATCGGGCGGCTCTGGCTTGGGTGTCTTTCCGAGAGTACCCAGGCCGAAGGGAAGTGAAATAGACCACCGAAATATCCCGGCCGCGAGGACCACGGCTACAATAACCACACTGAGAGAGATGAGCGCTTCCCAACTGCGAAAAAACCGCCTAACACGGTCGAGAGGAGGAAGGGAAGCCGTTCCTCGCCGCCGTCTCCGTGCGCCTCGAGTCATCATCGCTGGACCATTTTAACATTGCCTGCTGCCTCAAAATCGGGTACCTTGGCGTCAGATCTCCCCCATATGTAGTCCTCCTCGTGGTACTGGCTGGCACGTCATAGCCAAACCTGCGAGAAGGTCGGAAGTCCTTACAGGAGGGCGCGGATGTCCGCATTGCAGGCCACCGACCCCGAGATCACCGCCGCAATTCGTGCGGAAGAGGGTCGCCAATGGTTCAAGTTGGAGCTTATCGCCTCTGAAAACTACGCGAGCGCCGCGGTGCTGGAGGCGGCAGGGACGGTGCTGACCAACAAGTACGCTGAAGGCTATCCGGGCCAGCGGTATTACGGCGGCTGCGAGTACGTCGACGTCGTTGAGCGCATCGCCATCGGTCGCGCCAAGAGCTTGTTCCAAGCCCAGCACGCCAACGTCCAGCCCCATTCCGGCTCCCAGGCCAACATGGCCGCCTATTCCGCTCTTCTCCACCCCGGCGACACCATCATGGGCTTGAAGCTCGATCACGGTGGACACCTGACCCACGGCAGCCCCGTCAACTTCTCCGGGAAGACCTACCACTTCGTGTCGTACGGCGTCGCCCCCGACACGGAACGAATCGACTACGAGGCTCTCGCCGCCCTTGCCCGGGAGCATCGCCCCAAGGCCATCCTGGCTGGCGCCAGCGCCTATCCGCGTATTATCGACTTCCCACGCATGCGGGCCATCGCCGACGAGGTAGGTGCTCTCTTCATCGTGGACATGGCCCACATCGCGGGCCTCGTGGCCGCCGGCCTCCATCCGAACCCATGCCAATGGGCGCAGGTGGTGACCAGCACAACCCACAAGACCCTTCGGGGACCCCGCAGCGGCATGATCCTCGCTCAAGCCGAGTACGCCGCGGCAATTGACAAAGCCGTCTTCCCTGAGAGCCAGGGCGGACCCTTCATGCACATCATCGCAGCCAAGGCCGTTGCCCTGAAGGAGGCGATGTCGCCTGATTTCGTCGACTATCAGCGCCGGGTAATCGAAAACGCCCAGACCTTGGCCGAAGGGTTGCAGGCCAGGGGCATCCGTGTGCTTTCCGGCGGCACCGACAACCACCTGCTGGTGGCGGACCTGCGCCCGCTGGACCTCACCGGCCGGGCCATCGAGGTCGCGCTCGATAAGGCAGGCATCTCCGTCAGTCGCAGCACCGTCCCCTTCGACCCCAAGCCGCCGCGGGTCACCAGCGGCGTCCGTCTCGGCTCGCCGGCGGTAACCACGCGCGGGTTCGGCCCCCAGCAAATGAACACGGTAGGCCGTTTGATCGCCGACGTTATTCATCACCACCAGGACGAGGCCCTTTTGGCTCGCCTTCGCCAGGAGGTCAAGGACCTCTGCCGCGCCTTCCCCGTCCCCGGTATAGATGCCGCGGCTCTCGCCCAACCTGTCGTCGCCTAGCCATGCTATAATTCCGGCGATGCTTAGCCCCTACGAACTGATGTTGGTTCTTGCCCCAACCGCCTCAGAGGATGCCGTCAACGGGGTCCTGGAAAGAGTCACTCGCTTCGTTAACGACAAAGGTGGGTCCGTCGGATCCCAGGAACCCTGGGGCCATGGCCGTCGCAAGCTGGCCTACCCCATTAGCGGGCACCTGGAAGGCAACTTCATCATCACGCAGATGGAGATGCCGCCCAAAGCAGTCGCCGAGCTGGAGAACCAGCTGAAGATAAACGAGCAGGTGCTGAGGCACCTGATAGTCAAGCGCGAGCCGATCCCCGAGAAGACAGCGCCTCGGGGAGGCGCCTAGCCTTTTCCCTTCGGGGGGAGGAGAGGAGTAGATGCCTCGGGACCTCAACAAAGTGATGGTCATTGGCAACCTGGGCGTCGACCCGGAGATGCGGTTCACCGCCGACGGTACCCCGGTCACCCGGTTCCGCATCGCCGTCAATCGGATGGCCGGCAGCATGGACGGTGAGCGCCGGCAAGAGACCGACTGGTTCACCATCGTCGCCTGGCGTAAGCTCGCCGAGACCTGTAACCAGTACCTGGCCAAGGGCAAGCGCGTTTACGTGGAAGGCCGTTTGCAGAACCGCCAATGGCAGGGACAGGATGGCCAGACACGGTATCAGACCGATATCATCGCGAGCGACGTCATCTTCCTCGACCGCGCTACCGCACCCTTTCCGGGAGGAGTGCAAGACGACCACGACGACACGGGCGAGAACGAGCCCAACGATCTTCCCTTCTGATCTTCTTTCCTTTGGACCGCGCTCATCTTGAGGCCGTTCGACAAGCTCAATAAGAACTCCGGCAAGAACCTCGAAGCAGGGAGCGGAGCTAGGGTGAGGGCAATAAGACTGTGACCATGACCTCCGGTAGACCATCAAGGCCGTCACGAGATAGCGGAAGGCCGCGATTTGTCCCACGACGAAAAGTGTGCGCGTTCTGCGTGGACCACACCGAGTCCATCAACTACAAGTCGGTGGAGCGCTTCGGGCGCTACATTTCCGACCGCGGCCGCATCGAGCCTCGCCGCAAGACAGGCACGTGTGCCCGCCACCAGCGGATGCTCGCAACGGCCATTAAGCGCGCGCGCCACGTGGCGTTGGTTCCCTTCACCCAGGACCACATCAGGCTGACCGGCGTCATGGCGCCGCGGCCGCCGATGCGGCGAGAGCCTATGCATGGACCACCACCACGCCCCGTCGCCGTCGTCAACGGTGGCGGTGAGGCCGAGGTTCCCCCCGCCGTCGAGGCGACGGAGGGAGAGGCCATCGCGGCGGGCGCGGCCGAAGAAACCTCCAACTCCTAGCGATCCCGATGACCATCGACGTTTCCGGGCAGGAGCCCGGGTCTGCCCCTCCCCCACAGCCCCCCGCCCTCCACCGTCGAACGCGCCGGCGGCCCAAACCCGAGCGGTCCCTCCGGGGCACCATCATTCTCGGCCTTGTAGTCCTGGCCCCCGTCCTCGCCATTCCAGCTTACGGGTATTACGACGCCTACGTCGCCCCCATGCAGATCCCCATGGTGAAGGTCAACGACACCCTTTTCCGCATGGGGGACTACGTGGAACGGATGCGTTTCCTGGAGGTGGAGAGCCAGGCAGCCGGCCGTCGGGTCGACTTTGGGTCCGACCCGTTCCGTATGCTGGACGAGATGCGGGACGATGAGCTCATCCGGCAGGGGAGCCCCCGCATGGGTGTCACAGCCTCCGCCGATGAGATAACCTCTGGCATCAAAGATCGGCTCGCCGCGCTCCCCAGGGCCGGAGAGCAAACCACCGCCGACGAATTGGAGCGCAACTTCCAAGAGCTGTATAGGCAGCATCTCCTTCAGGTGAACCTCTCTGACGAGAAATACCGGAGGCTCATGCAGGCCAATGTCCTCCGTCGTAAGCTTCGGGAATCCCTCAGCGACAGAGTGCCTTCTGTTGCCGAACACGCTCACGTGATGGGCATCAAAGTGGACGAGATCCAGCAGACGGAAGAGGTCAAGAAGCGCCTCGGCACGGAGGACTTCGGCGCTGTCGCCCGTCAGCTTTCCAGCGACTTCGACTCCCGGGAGAACCGCGGGGACCTGGGCTGGATGCCTCGGCGAGCTCTCGATCGCGCGCTGGACCAGGCAGCGTTTGAGATCCCTCTTAATGAAACCAGCGAGCCGATCTTCGTAGACCGGGGGTTCTGGATCATTCGCGTTCTAGGCCGAGAGGTCCGGACTGTGGAGGGAAAGGCCAAGGAAAAACTCAAGGATCGGGCCTTGCTGGACTGGCTGGAGGAAGAGCGGAAACAAAATACCGTCGAGGTCTATTTCGATTCCGACCGCTATGCCTACGTCATAGATAAGGTCCGAGAGTACCGGCGGCCCACGGCTCCACCCCAAGGCCAGTCGCCTGGTAGCCAGTAGCCGGTCGCGGTTACACAGTCACCCCCTGGGGAACTCGCGAAGCCCGTCGCCCTACGGACGTGCTGGCCCGTCGAGGCAGGATGGCGAGCCGAGGAGCGGATAAAACCCGGACCATGGACACGGTCTACGTAGGCCTGATGGGCCTAGGCGTCGTCGGTAGCGGCGTCGCGTCCATCCTGCAGGAAAAACAGTCCGGGATCACCTCTCAGGTCGGGGGCCGCGTCGACCTGCGGCGCGTCCTCGTCCGGGACATCGGCAAACCTCGGACCGTCCCTCTCCCCACAGGCGTTCTCACCACGGACCCTGCGGCCATCCTTGACGACCCAGCCATCGCGGTAGTCATCGAGTTGATGGGTGGGGAGCGCCCAGCATACGACTACATTCAAGCGGCTCTCCGTCAGGGGAAACACGTCATCACCGCCAACAAAGAGGTCATCGCCAAGCACGGTCCGACCTTGCTCTCCTTGGCAGAGGCCAACGGTGTGGCGATCCACTTCGAGGCCAGCGTGGGTGGCGGCATCCCCCTCATCGCCCCCTTTCGAGAAAGCCTCTTGGCCAATGAGATTGCCCAGGTGCATGCCATCATCAACGGGACCACGAACTACATTCTGACCCGCATGGGGAAGGACGGCCTCGACCTCCCGGAGGCTTTGGCCGAAGCCCAGGCCCTGGGATACGCTGAACCCGACCCCAGCTACGATATCGAGGGAACCGACTCCGCGTACAAACTCGCCATCCTCGCCAGTCTGGCCTTTCACACCCATGTTGCGCCAGACCAGGTATACCGTGAGGGCATCCGCGGCCTGACCGCCCGAGACTTCCGGTATGCGCGGGAGCTGGGCTATGCCATCAAGCTCCTCGCTATCGCGCGACGTGGGGCTCCGCTGCGACCCCCAGGCAACGGAGGCGCCTCCCTGGCCGCGGCGGGCGACGCCGTCGAGGTCCGGGTTCATCCGGCCTTCATCCCCGACGACCGTATCCTTGCAAGAGTCGACGGGGTGTACAACGCGGTGGAGGTGGAAGGGGACCTCACCGGCCGGATCATGTTCTACGGAAGGGGAGCTGGCTCGCTGCCGACGACCAGCGCAGTGGTGTCGGACCTCATCGACCTTGCCCGGGAGGTTCGCCGGGGGATGACCCCGCGGGTTCTCCCCGGCCCCAAGGCTTCCTTCCCCATCCTGCCCATGGAAGAGGTCTGCACGCGGTACTATGTCCGCATGGCGGTTCGGGACAAGCCCGGTGTGCTGGCCGAAATCGCTCGAGTCCTTGGCGATCTCCAAATTAGCATCGCATCTGTCATTCAGAAGGAATCCAACGAGGAGTCCCAAATCGCCGAGATCATGCTTATGACGCATCTCGCCTTGGAGCGATCCATGCAGCAAGCGCTGCGAGAGCTGGCCTCCCTCCCCGTGGTCGCAGAGATCGGCGCCGTGGTCAGGGTAGAAGGGTAAGCCATGAATACACCGGAGTCGGCCAGCATCCGTTGGCTGGAAGAAGAACACCAGCAGTTCAAGGCAGGCTTCTTCAAACTCCAGCAGCAGTTCGAGCAGCTCCAGTCCCTCATCTGGAGCCTCGGTGACCGCGTCAACACCGTCGAGACCGCTCTCACCACCTCCGTCGCCCAATCCGCCCGGCTCAACCGAGCCGAGGAAGACCTCCGCCATAACAAGGATCTCCTCGAGCTCTTGCAGGGCTACCTGAGCAAGCTGCAAGAGGCCGGAGCAGAGATGGAGCGCCAGCGACAAACGGACCAAGAGCGCCAGACGCGGCTTCATGTGGAACTCCAGCAGGGTCAGGATGCGCTCGGCAAGGAGCAGGCGACGCAACTGGAACGGCTTCAAACCGTGGAAGAGCTAAGACGCCGGCGTCAGGAGGAGGAATTCCGGCTTGACCAAGCTATCGAGGAGCAGCGTTCGGTCACGGGGGATCTCCATAATGCCCTCGTCGGCCTGGGGACCCAGCTGTCGCGCCACGCCCAAGATCTGGAAACGCTCCACCAGGACCAGGAGTCTCTGCACGCCGAGGACGAGGTGATCAGTGGCCGCATCGCGCACCTGACGGATCAGGTCCGCAGGCTGGAGGCCGCGGAGGACCTGAAAGCCGTCGAGGAACGGCTGCGGCAGACGACCGCCGAACTGGGCGAGTTGCACCGGGTTGAGCGACTGCGCCTGGAGCGCTTGATCGTGGACCTGCAGGTCGGTCATGAGCAGTTGCGGTCCAACGT
>CAZPYZ010000188.1:0-7568 GCA_964590215.1 uncultured Dehalococcoidia bacterium
ATAGGTCGCGAGCTGCTCACAGAGGGCGGTCTTCCCGATGCCCGGCTCCCCGACCACGGCCAGCAATGCGCCCTGCCCGGAAACCACCGCGTCGTAGGCTGCCTGGAGGTGGCGCAGCTCCTGTTCGCGCCCCACGAAGGTACGGCGGTAGAGGGGATTGTCGGACGTCGTGGGGACTCCAGCCTGGGCGCCCTCACCCTGACCCTCTCCCTGAGGGAGAGGGGACCCCACCGCCTCCAGCGCTTGGCGAACCTCGGCCGCCGAGTCCGGCCGTTTCGTTGGGTCTTTTTCCAAGAGGCGCAGGATGAGGGCTTCAAGGCCGGGCGGACAGTCGGGACGGTGCCAGGTGGGCTTCACGGGGGGCGTGTTCAGATGTTGAGTGATGATGGCGACGGACTCGTCACCCACGAAGGGAGGGCGGCCGCAGACCAGCTCGTACAACATCGCACCCATGCTGTAGAGGTCGGACCGGACCGTCACCTCCCCACCCATGGCCTGCTCGGGGGGCATATAGGCCACGGTGCCGACGATCATACCGGCCTGGGTGAGGCGGGAGCGGTCCAGGGCCACGGCAAGCCCAAAGTCGCCGATTTTCGCGACCAGTCCTGAGTCTTGGGTCCTGGGTCCTGAGTCGGGTGGTTGGGCGGCACCTTGGACTTTGGACTCAGGACTCTGAACTGGCGCCGCCAGCCAGACGTTGCCGGGTTTGAGGTCCCGGTGGATGAGGTCATGGGAGTGCGCGAACTCCAGGCCCTGGCAGACCTGCTGGGCAATGTTGATGGCCTGCTCGATGGGCAGGCGATGGTCGGGGGCCTTTTCCAGCAACCCTTCGACGTCGCCGCCGGACATGAGCTCAGTGACGAGGTAAGGGGCGCCCTGAGGGTCCGATCGCGCGCCCTCACCCTGGCCCTCTCCCCCAGGGAGAGGGGAGCCCCCTTCCACCCCCATATCGAACACAGAGACCACGTGGGGATGGGTCCCCAACCTGCCCATGGCCTGGGCTTCACGGGTGATGCGCTGCCGGCCTTCGTCATCGAGGCCTTCGGTCTTGATGAGGGCAAAGGCAACGTCCCGGTCCAGCAGCGTGTCGTGCGCCAGATAGACCTTCTTCTTGCCGCCCTCGCCCAGGAAGCGGATGACCTGGTAGCGGCCGCCTACGAAGGAAGTGGGGACGGAGGAAGTGAGGAAGTGAGGAAGTGAGGAAGTAAGGGAAGCCGCCCCCTCCCCTGGTGGCTTCCTAGTTTCCTCACTTCCCGCCGTCTCCGGCTCGCGTTCGGCAGCGGCGAGGTACGTCTTGGCGTCGGCGTTGTCGGGGTCAAGGCGGAGGACGTTGAGGGCCCTATCGCGCACCCGCTCCCAATCGGAGCGGGCCGCCGCCTCGTCGGCCTCGTCAAGGAACTGGTCTATCCGTCGCTGGATGCGGTCGCTGACCATACCGCTGTACCGACTCTCCCGTTCACGTGGCCCGGATCGTACGGGGTTCCCGGCGGAGTGTCAAAAAAAGCGGGGATGGGATCGCCTGATGCTGCGTCCACGGTCGCCGGCGACAGGGTCGCTCGGCCTGGGCCTCCACCGCCCTCGATATTCGTACTACAAGAATACGAGTGGAGGTCCACCGGTCGGCCAGGCGGCATGGGGTCGATGGCGCGGATATCGAACATGTAGTGGCGCAAACCGTTGTGGCATTAGACGAAGGTAACGGTGAAGGAATCAATCAAGTGCTCTATCTCGGATGGAATCGTTCGCGAGACACGCTGCTTGAAGTTGTGGTTCTTCGCTTCGACGACGGCCGGGATATAGCCATCCATACGATGAAGATGCGTTGTCAGCCCGGAGGTGAAGGCAATGCCCAAGAGCTATGGACAATCTGGCGGCGTTGAGATAACGGACGCTGTGACTGAACGTCTGGCTGACGAAGCGGAGCGCTGGTTCGATGACAGGAGACTGCGTCCCCGTGGCAGGCCATCTATGGGGCCCGCCGCCGCGAAGGCGATCCAGGTGCGCCCCCCACCGGAGCTCTCTGAGGCGGTAATGTTGCGAGCGACCCGCGATCGGACCGTGCCGAGTGAAGTCATCCGCAGGGCGCTGAGCAATACCTCGACGAATGACCGGTGATGCCTAGGAGAGAGCCGCCACCACCTCCGCTTGAATCTTGAATAGCTCCCGTATCCCCTGGCCCGCGAGTCCGAGCAGTCGCTGCACAGATTCCATGCTGAAGGGGTCTCGCTCCGCGGTGCCCTGGATTTCCACGAAGTCCCCATTGCTGGTCATAACGACGTTGAAGTCCACGTCCGCTCGGGAGTCCTCTTCATAACAGAGGTCGAGCAGGGACTGGCCTCGAACCACGCCGACGCTGGTCGCGGCGACGTGCCAGCGCAACGGCTCCTTGGGGATGAGACCCTTTCGCAGGAGACCCTTTGTCGCCTGATGAAGGGCAACGTAGGCCCCTGTGATGGCTGCGGTACGCGTGCCGCCGTCGGCCTGGAGCACGTCGCAGTCGATGAGGATGGTCCGCTCCCCCAACAGGGGCAAGTCGGTGACGGCGCGCAGGGAACGGCCGATGAGACGCTGGATCTCCTGAGTTCGGCCTCCGATCCGTCCTGCCACGGCCTCCCGCGGCGTGCGGGAGAGCGTGGAGCGGGGCAGCATGGAATACTCCGCGGTCACCCACCCCTGCCCCTGGCCTCGCAGGAAGCGCGGCACAGATTCGTCGACCGTCGCGGCACAGAGTACCTGGGTGCGGCCCAGGGTGATCAGGGCCGAACCTTCCGGGAACTCCAGGAAGCCCGGCACTATCCGTACCGGCCGCATCTCATCGTCCCTTCGTCCGTCGGTTCGTGTCATAGCTACTCCGTCAGAGGTCTCCTGGTCCTAGGAAAGAATTCCACACCTGTCCCCTGCGATAGGCCACGAACATACGCCAGAGGTGAGCGAGTAGGATCGTAGCCACGACCCCAGCCCGCCATTCGTCGGCTCCGCTCAGCGCAGGCTCTGCTCCCGCAGGTTTCCCGCCACTTCCGCGCCTCCCAATGACCTCAACTGTCACCGTGAGGAACGAAGGGTCTGGCGGCGCGGGCCATCACCCCACCAGATGCTTCCTTTAGTCAGCATGACAGCGAGCCGGACCGGTGTGCCCCGGGTTCTGGCGGCCCAACAGCCCCTGCCGCAGCTCGCAATGCCGTATGGGCGGTTTTCATCCTTAAGGCATGGCAACCCCCGAATGAGTCCGCTGCGAGCGGTCAACTCTCGGGACGCGGCTTGCCTCCGCGGAGGACGGCTTTCTCCCGGCTAATAGTAAGCTCGATGGTCCCATCGAGGTCCGTCCGCAATACCGGTGCCGTCCCAAGGCGGTCCAAGACGGCTGGGGCGGGATGGCCGAAAGAGTTTCCCGCCCCGACACTGATGATGGCCGCCTGAGGCGTCACCGCGCTCAGCAGCGCCGGCGAGCTGGAACTTTTGCTGCCGTGGTGCGGTACCTTGAGCACGTGGCTGGCCAACAGGTCACTGGCTCGGAGCAACGCCTCCTCCCCATAGGCTTCAACATCTCCCGTCAGGAGCACCCTGGTCCCGTGGGCGGCTAGGCGGAGCACCAGCGAGGCGTCGTTGGGTTCCCAGCCTGATCCTCGCTCCGGCGGGGTCCTGGGATGGAGCACCACCACCTCGGCTGGTCCCAGGCGGACCCTGGTCCCGGCGCCTACCCGCGCCCGCTGCACTCCACGCTCGGCCAGGAGCCGCTCCCACTCCCGGTATTCCATGCTGTCACTCGTCTCCTCTGTTTCCAACGCCAGGGCGACGGAATAGCGATCGATGACGGCCACCAGCCCGGTCAGATGGTCGCGCTGGGGGTGCGTCAGGACCACCAGGTCGAGGGACGGATCCCATGCGGGTACCCACCGGCCCAGGTGCCCAAGCACCCGTGAAGGGCTTGGCCCCCCGTCGATGAGCA
Source organism: uncultured Dehalococcoidia bacterium (assembly GCA_964590215.1). Taxonomy (GTDB): domain Bacteria; phylum Chloroflexota; class Dehalococcoidia; order SHYD01; family SHYD01; genus CAZPYZ01. Next base: position 3,947 of record CAZPYZ010000188.1, read on the forward strand.
TGCGGTGCCCCGAGCCGGTCTCCACCAGAACAGCGTCTCCCTGGCCGATGTCGAGGAATCGGACTACCACCGCCTCGGGCGGCAGGCGGGTGCTGGCAGCCCAGGTTGCCCCGAGGGCGAGGGTGGCCAGGACCGTCAGGCTGAAGCCGTGGGCGCTCCCAGGATGCACCAATCGTTTCAACCATACCGGTCTTGGTGCGGGCCTGCGGCCAGCGGGAAGACCTGCCAGCCACTGCCGCACGAGCCACACGCCAATCGGGAGCAGGGCGAGATATGCCGAACCCAACAGAGGGTCGACGGGTGGCCGTGGGATGGAGGCAAAGGGAGCGTTGGTCCACCATTCGACGATGGCAAGGAGGCACGAGCTTGCAACCCAGGTGACCGCGGCGGGGATGGTGGCAACGGCTGGGAACAACACCCCGCAGACCGCGGTGGCGAAGGCGCCCAGTAGGATCGGCGGCAACATCGGGAGGGCGAACAGGTTCGCAGGGAGCGCTCCAAAGGGCACCGTTTGGAAGTTAACGGCCAGGACAGGTAGGGTAAAGAAGGTAGCGCCGAGGGTCGCCGACGTCGCTGACGCCGGGAGCCGCCACGGCCCCGTGGAGAGGCGCCATCCCCAAATCCGTTCGGCTGCCTGGTCTACCAGGGGCGGTACCAGCACGATGCCCGCCATGGCCGTCGCGCTCAACTGGAACCCCACGTCCCACAGCACCAGGGGATCGAACGCAGTCATCACCGCGGCCGCCAGGGCGAGCGCGGGGATGGCGTGGTCCTGGCGGCCCGCAGCGCGGGCGGTGAACACGAGGCTGGCCATGATGGCGGCCCGAATCGCCGACGGGACGAAACCTGCCAGCAGCGCATAGCCCCAGGTGGCCATCAGGATGATTCCTAGGTAGGTCCAGTGGCGCCGCCCCAGCAGGCGGCCGCTCAGGACGGCGATGAGGCCGGCCACCACCGTCAAGTTGTGGCCAGAGACGGCGAGGATATGGGAGGTGCCGGTCAGCCGGAACTGCTGAACGATCTCCTCGGGTATGCCCGAACGTATCCCAAGGAGGATTCCGGAGGCGATGGCCGCTTGGGGTTCGGGAAGCGCCCGCGAGATCGCCTGAGCGAAGCGCTCCCGGGCGGAGTAAAGCGCAGACAGGAAGGGGTTCCCGTGGCCCCGCCCCTGTACCGAGAAGTGGGGGTAACGCATGACGCTGTGAATGCCCTGGCGGGCGAGATATCCTTGGTAATCGAACCGGTCGAACTTGGGTGGGGTCTCCAATCTCCCCTCCAACTGCAGTTCGTCGCCGTAGCGCACGTCCGCCAGCCAGCGGTGGTACACCAGCACCTGCCCTTGGGCCGCGCTCCATTGGGGGGAGCTAGGCGGTCGTGCCTCGCGGACATCGACCCGCCAGCGTGCCGTCATGTCCTCGATGTCTGGTTGACTCACCACCGTCCCTCGCAGCGCCAGCCGGCCTGTCTCGCGCCAGCGGCCCAGGTCGTCCCGGGCAACGACGGCCTCGTGGTGGGCGTCGAAACGCCACGCCCCGAGGCAGACAAGCGCGAGCGCAGCGAGGGCCAGGACCGCCCGTGGATTCCGGCGCCACAAGATGGCTGCTCCTAAGGGCAGTGCGGCCCAGAACGGCCAGACGGCGATCTCCGCTTCGCTTCCAGCAAAGACGCCAGCGACCCAGGCAAGGGACAAGACCATTAGCTTCATATCACTTCAACGCGTCCAACGTCCGAGGCCCAAGGGCCAGCTTGATTTCATGGCGCCGAGACGAGGTCCTTCAATTGCTGGTAAACCGACAGCGGCACCAGACTCCTGGTGACCAAGTCGAAAGGGTCCTTGAAGGGACCGTCCCGGTCACGTGAGGCGACGATCCTCTGTGCTCGCACGGCGCCGATGCCGGGTAAGGCATCCAGATCCCGCTGGGTTGCTCGGTTCAGGTTTAGTCTTCCCCCCGGGTTTGCCGCTGGCGTTGCCTCCCCCTGGCGCGGGATATGCAGCTGCTCGCCATCTTTGAGCCTGGCGGCGAGGTTCACCCGCTCCAAGTCGGCGCCTTCGGATGCCCCACCCGCCGCGTCAATGAGGGCCGCGGCGCGCTCGCCTCCCCGCAGTTTGTAGACGCCCGGGGCGTGAATGGCCCCCGTGACGTAGACGGTGATGAACTCCTCACTTCGCGCCGGGTCAGGGGCCAGGATAACCTGCACCGGTTCTCGCGGCGCTGGGCGAAGCAGGAAGAACAGCGCAATCGCGGTGGCGAGGGCGAGGGCCCCGGCCGCGCTTAGAAAGACGGCGCGCGTTTGAGAACGCGGAGGGTTTTCACCACCCGCGTGGGGAGGTGCACCAGGGGATTGGCCCGCCTGCACACCAGCCTCCCTGACCTGAGCTTCTCCAAGAACTCCAAGGGCGATCGCAGGTCGAAGTCTTCCATCTCCAGGTACGCCCCACCCACCTCCAGAGGTGTGTGGGAGTCGCTCCCGATGCCGAAGGCGTGGCCGTGGGTTCGCCCGAAGTCTTCGGCTCGGGCTGAGTCCTGGAGGAGGGTGGTGCGAGCGTTGAACGCCTCCATGATGTCGATCTCACCGGCGATTTGTTTCAGCGCGTCGCTATCCAAACGGCTGCGCCGGAAGCGATCGAAGGGATGGGGCACCGCGACCAGGCCGCCTTGCGCCCGAATGCGGTCAATGGTCTGATAGGGGGTGAGGTCCCGAGGCACTTCTTCCTGGAGGAAGAGCCCAATGATTTCCCCACGCGTTGTCTTGATCTCCTCGCCGATGATGACCTTGAAAGGAGCCAGTTTCTGAAGGGTGAGGGCACCTTGGATGTTGTTGTGCTCGGTGACGGCCAAACAACTGATGCCCCGGTCGATACACCGCGCCACCAGCACCTCCGGCCGCATAGCGGAGTCCCAGGAGTAACGAGTGTGGCAGTGAAGGTCGACTCGAAGCATGTCAAATCATTCCCTCTCCCTCGAGGGAGGGGGCTAGGGTGAGGGTGAAGCTCCGCGCTGTTCCGATGGCATCTCGCCGGCTTCGGCGCCGTCCGTAGTGATCTGCATGACCCGCAACTCCGCGGCGTCTAACCGGCGCCCGCACAGCTTTGCGAGCCGCATCCCCTCCTCGAACAGCGTGAGGTTTTCCTCCAGGGGCAACCCCCCGGCCTCCAGCTTCCGGACGATCTCCTCGAGCTGACGATAAGCGTCTTCGAAAGGGGGCTCAGCTTCTGCCACGGCCCGACCATTATAACCGTAACTCCGTACCTGCACTTCGGGCCCCGCATCATTGCATCATCGATACGCGGACGTCGTATCCGTCGTGGGTGCTGGCACCACCGAAAAAACGGTGCAGCCACGAGGCCGTGATCTCTTGAGACGCGTGGCATCTGTCATTGCGAGCCCGCCCTCGCGACCTTACCAGTCCAACCACGATGGCGGGCGCGGCAATCTGGGGTGGAGGCGACGATTCGTTGAGGAGCGATACTCCCTCCAGCCCCGGATTGTCAGGCCGGCAGGATCCTCGATGGTGCTGGCTTGGTTCCGACAGCCGGCTCTCAATGACATCACGCACGGGGGCCGCACCGTCATTGCGAGGCCGTGCCGGACCTATCGGCTGCCGCCAAGGTTCGCGGCCG
>CAZPYZ010000189.1:0-7538 GCA_964590215.1 uncultured Dehalococcoidia bacterium
CATGCCTGCGCGATAGCTGGTAAGGGCAGCCCGGACGTGATCGGCGGCCAGTTTGAGGGCGGCGGCGTGTCTGGGATTTGAGACGAGGGTTTCTCCGGCCGGGGCGAGGGCGCCGCCGGTGACGAGGGCGGCCATTTGCCTTTGCAGGTCGTCGAGGCCCTGGCCGGTGAGGGCGGAGGTCTGGACGGTGGGCCAGTCGGGGTGCAGGCAGGGTGCCTGCGCTCCCAGCGGCTGCGCCGCATGCTTCGGTACTAGGTCCTGCTTAGTCGCCACGACCAGGACGCGTTTTTCTCCGAGTTCCCCGGCGATGGCCTCATCCCGTCCGTCCAGGGGCTGGCTGGCGTCGACCACGAATAGGACGAGGTCGGCGGCCGCGACGGCGTTGCGGCTCCGCTCCACTCCCAGCCGCTCCACTGCGTCGTCGGTGTCCCGCATACCGGCGGTGTCGATCAAGAGGAAGGGGATTCCGTGGATGCTGGCCACCTCCTCGACGGTGTCCCGGGTGGTGCCCGGCACCGGTGTGACGATGGCGCGTTCCTGGCCCAGGAGCCGGTTGAGGAGAGTCGACTTGCCGGCGTTGGGCCGGCCCACGATGGCGGTGCGGACGCCCTGGCGGTAGACGATGCCCTGGCCAGCCGACTGGATGAGGGCATCCAACCGGCAGAGGGAGGCCTCCAGCGGGCCGGGGACGTCCTGTTGGCCCACCTCGTCCTCGGGGAAGTCCACCAACGCGGTGAGGTAGGCGAGGGGCTCCAGGAGATCCCTCCGGACCGCCCGCACCGCTTGCGATAGACGGCCCTCCAGCCCCTGCAGGGCGACCTGCAGGCCTGCCCGGGTCTTGGCCTGGATGACGTCGAGGACGGCTTCGGCCTGGGCGAGATCGATGCGCCCGTTGAGAAACGCCCGCAGGGTGAACTCGCCAGGATTGGCGAGCCTCGCCCCCCGGCTCAGGAGCAGCTCCAACACCGCTTGCAAAGTCGTGGGCCCGCCGTGGCAGGAGAACTCCACCATGTCCTCTCGGGTATAGGTCCGCGGCGCGGCCAGGTAGACGGCCATAGCCTGGTCCAGCTGGACACCCGTCTCTGGGTCCCGGACCGTGCCCAGGACGACCCGGCGGTTCCGCAACGGCTTCGGGAAGACGGCCTGGGCGATGGCGCGGGCGTCGGGGCCGCTCAGGCGGACGATGCCCAGCGCGGCTTCGCCGATAGGGGTCGCGATGGCGGCGATGGTGTCGTCGTACATGGGAGGCGTGATGCGTGATACGTGATACGTGCGGGCGTTGTGTTGGGCTCAATGGGACTGACACGTCGCCCCAGGCACGGGTCGCGACAGGACGCGCCGGACCATCTGTCCCCCCTGCAACCCCCCCGTTAGGGAATTGTAACCCGGCGGCCGTGCCTCTTGTTACCAAACTGTCACCTTCCCTTCACGGCCTGCTCTCCGGCGGCAGGTACGCTCATGACATGGGCCAGATCCCAGCAGGTCGGGGCTGGCCCTCTGTTTTAGCGAGCCTGTTTGCGCCGGACTTCCGGGATAGGGCAAGGAGTTGGGACATGAAGTATTCGCTCTTATCGGTATTCGTTGTCGTGCCCGGGCTGGTCCTGGCGACGGTGGGCGGGCCGCCCGGGGCGACCGCTTCCTGGACGGCGGACGAGGGGAGCCCCTCCATCGGTTTTGCGGCTGACGGGGACAGCGCCGGCGGGAACCGGGGTGGCCCCCCGGTCGTGCCCGACCAGTACATCGTCGTGCTGGAGGACGGCGCCTCCCCTGAGGACGTGGCCGCCTCTCACGGCCTGCACCGCCTCTTCACCTACCGGCTCGTGTTCAATGGCTTCGCCGGGTTCATCCCGCCGGGACAGGTGGACGCGGTGCGCAACGACCCGAGCGTTGCGGCGGTGTTCCCCAACCGGGCCATCCGGCTGCCCGACGACCCCACCGCTCAGGGACCCGGCGCCGCCAAGCCGGATGGAGGGAATGGTGGTGGTGGCGGGAAGGGCGGTGGTGGAAGCACCCCGCCCCCGGGCCAGGTGGTCCCGCCGAATATTCCCCGGGTGGGCGCTGATCCCGGCACCCTGCCCTACACGGGAGCCGGCGTCGCCATCGCCATACTGGATTCCGGCGTGGACCTCGAGAACCTGGATCTCAACGGTCTGACGGCAGCGGGTGACTGCTTCGACGCCTTCGCAGGCACCCCGCAGTTCAACAACTGCCGGGATGACCACGGCCATGGCACCCACGTCGCGGGGATCGCTGCCGCTCGCAACAACACCGTTGACGTGGTAGGCGTGGCTCCCGGCGCCACGGTTGTGGCGGTAAAGGTCATCGACAGTACCGGCAACGGCACCGTTGCGGGTTTCTACGCGGGCGGTGAGTGGATCACCGCCAATGCAGGGAGACTCGGGATCCGGGTGGCCAATGCCAGCCTGGGCTGGACCACCGACGAGGTCACCGCGGCAGAGGTCGCGCTGATGCATCAGGGCATCCAGGCCATGGTCAGCGCGGGCGTGGTCTTCGTGGCCTCCGCAGGCAACACCTCGACGGTGGAGGTGACTCAGGCCAACGGAAACCCGTACATCATCCCCGCCGGCTTCTCCGAGGTCATTGCGGTGGCCAGCACCACCACCCTGGACGGCATCACCAAGTGCCGGTTCATCAGCCTCGTCAAAGCCGACACCGCCTCCTTCTTCACCACCGATGGCCAGAAGGTCAAAATATCCGCGCCGGGGGAGGAAAAGGAGGATATCGTCAACTGCGGCAGCCTGGCGGGGACGGGGATCCTTTCGTTGAAGCGCGGCGGTGGCACCGTACGGATGGGCGGGACCAGCATGTCCGCGCCTCACGTGGCGGGCGCCGCCGCGCTACTGGTGCAGCAGAACCCGGCAGCCACGGTGGCGGCCATCACCAGCGCGCTGTCCATGCCCAACACCGACCGGGAGGGTACCGTTCCCCTGGACCACTTCGTTCAGTATACGTTCGATGGGGTGCGGGAAGGGGTCCTCTGCACGCGGGAGGCCCTGGGCCTGCCGGTGGCCGCCTCCGGCTGCAAGGCCCCTTAAGGGCATACCGCGCCCAGGAGGTCAGCCGCTCAGGTCGCCCCAGCAGATCACCCGCTGGGGCGACACCTTGATGACAGGGCGGCCTTCCAGGGGCATTACGCGGTACTGGGGGTACTTCCCTCGGAGCAAGTGCAATGCCTCGCGGTGCTCATGTCCTTCCCACAGGATCACTGCTGTTCCCGTCACCAGGACGAAGCCGAGCCGGGTCCAGTCCTCGTCGTAACGGTCGATGACGAGGCTGACGTTGGGGTTGCCCAGGATGTTCTGGATGCGGCGGAGGTTGTTGGGGCTGACGCGCTTGGGTTTTTGATCGATGACGGAATAGAAGCAGACGCCGTCGAAGCCATAGCAGATGGGCACGACGTGGGGAGTCCCGTCGGGGCTTACCGTGGCCAGGTGGCCGAGGCGCGCCGACTCCACGAAGGCGCGGGCTTCCGGCGTCAAGCGGGGCTCAGGGACTGGAGGTGCTCATGGCTGCGAAGTGTCCCCTCTCCCTCTGGGAGACGCGGTCACGAGAGCTTGTGACTTCGTCGCCGCGAGGCGGCGAACCGAACCACGCCAACACGACCGAGGATCCTATCGGGGTGGCAATCCGGGGTTGAAGGGGGCACCGGGCCGCAACGGATCGTCGCCCTCACCCCAGACGCCGTCCTGAGCCTGCCGAAGGATTGCCACGCCCGCCGCTCGTCGTTGGTTTGGGAGAGGCCGCGAGGGCGGGCTCCCATGAAAACGCCCTTGCCTTGCGCGGCCCCCACCCCTGCGGGGGACAAGCCCCCGCGCTACGTGCTCCCGGGTTCACATCGTTGGAGCATGGCCTGAGGCCCAGTGGACGCCTCCCATAAGAATGTGGGACAGCCGCCCCCGGTTGTGCGGTCCCGGCGCTCGTTTCGTCCTTGGAGCATGGCCGCAGGCCCAGTGGACGTCTCGCAATGACAGGCAGGCGTGACGATGGCAAGGGGTTCACCGTTATTCCAACGTCTGCAGGAATGCGTAGATGTCGGCGGCTAGCTCATCAGGTAAGAAGTCTGCGGGGTACGGGTCCATTTCCTCGAGCGGTGTCCGCAACTGGGTGAGAAACTCCTCCATGCTAACGGAGATCCCGGCGATCTTCGGGCCCACGTCTCCCTGCCCGTCCACGCCATGGCAGTCGAGGCAGCCGTAATAAGCATAGTTGTGCCTCCCGTTATCCGGATCCTGGGCTGCGGCGCGCTGGGAGGGGAGCAGGCCGCCCGCGAGGGTGAGGGCGCTGGCCAGGAGAATGGCGCCAGCGAGGTTGGCGCTCCTGTTCAGTTTGGAGCAAGAAGATGGCATGCAACGTCTCTCCACTGTTTGGTTCAAGCCTTTGACCACGCCCGCCGGAGCGTCCCTGGTTGGGGAAACGTCGCAGGAGCGGGCTTTCAATAACTGTAACGTCAAGCCGGACTATCATAGCAAGGGGGTGAGTTCGTGGCCCGGCGAAGGGAAGCTGTCCACGAGGGTTGATACAATCATATTCGCAGCCACGTTACTCTTAACCGGCAACGCGCCCAGCGGCGCTGGGAACCAGCCTGCGGGGGGTGTGAAGAGAGAATAGGGCGAATGAATCGGAGGGGTTGGTGAATTTCAAGAAACTCGGTGTTTTGACGGCGGCTCTCTTAGTGGTCCTGAACGGCTGTGCTCCTGCCGCCTCTGGAGTCCTGTCGCTATCGCCCCTGCCGGTCCCTGAGCGCAGGGAAGACCCCCGTCCTTCCGGGAAGCCGGTCACGCTCTCCGTGGTCCCGGCGGAGAGCGAGGTCAGGTATCGGATACGAGAACAGTTGGTGACGCTGCCCCTCCCGAACGAAGTCGTCGGGATCACCAAAGAGGCCACGGGGACCGTGGCGCTGGCCGGGGATGGGGGCATCGACTTGGAACGGTCCAAGATCGTTATCGACCTGCGGAACTTGAAGACGGACCGTATCCAGCGGGACCGCTACGTGCAGCGGGAGGTGCTGAACACAGCCCAATTCCAGACCGCCACGTTCGCGCCGCGGGAGGTGAAGGGAATCACGGGCGGGTTGCCCACCTCCGGGGAGTTCCTGATTGAAGTGACGGGGGACTTTACCGTTAAAGACCAGACGAAAGTGGTGCTGTGGCAAGGCACCGCCCGCTTCGAGGACAAAGGCGTGATGGTCAATCTCAAGCTCCCCACCAGCTTCGCGGAAATGGGGTTGACCAAACCGTCTGTGGCGATCCTGCTGAGCGTGGAGGACGATTTTCAGCTCGAGGCGGACCTGAAGCTGGTGAAGGTCGTCGATGCCGGGTCATCGGTGGACGGCCGTCCGATACCGCAGGACCCAAGGCAGTCCTTGCCCGGGTATTGACCCGCGGCGTCTGTCTTGCGAGAGGTAGGCCGCCGCGCTACAGTTGACACCACAGGCTGTGACGGAGACGAGTAGCCGGCGCGAAGACCTCCAGCGAGTCCGGTAGGGTGGAAGCGGACAGGCGAGAGGCCGGTGAACATCCCTCGTGTGACGCGGGCCGAACCCCTCCCACACAGGCAAGAGTGCCCGTGCTCCATTAGGGGTAGTAAGCTTCGCCGGGTATGCCGCCGCCCGTTATCACGGCAGGGGCATGATGGTGCCCTGAGCGAGAGGTCTCGTGGATAACGCGAGGCAACGATGGTGGTACCGCGGGTATACTCCCGTCCCTTTGGGGGCGGGAGCGTTTGTTGAGGGGGGAAGGCGTATGAGCTTTCGAGTGTTTATCAGCCACAGCACCGCCGACATGGGGCTGGTGAATCAACTGCAACACTGGCTCCAGGTCAACGGTATCGCTAGGGGAGGCCGCTCAAGCTTTCGCTCAGTCCGACTGGGGTTTAGAAGCTGAGGCTTACCTGAAGGCCGCCTGTCAGGGCTCCGCCCTCGGTGGCCGTGCTTCCCCAGCCAGGGATGGGCAACCGGCAGCGGGGTATTGACGACTCCGTCCGTATTGCGCGGGACCGGGCTCCGCGCTACAGTTGATGGGACAGGCTGTGACGGAGACGAGTAGCCGTCGCCAGCGCCTCCAGCGAGTCCGGTACGGTGGAAGCGGATAGGTGCGTGATCGGCGAAGATCCCTCTCGAGCCGCGGGCCGAACCCCGCCCACACAGGCAAGAGTACCTGTGCTCCATCGGGGGTAGTAAGCTTCGCCGGGTGCATCGCCCGTTATCCTGATGGGGGCATGTTGGTGCCCTAAGCGAGCGGTCTCGTGATAAAGCGAGGCAACAAGGGTGGTACCGCGGGTTTTGTGACCCGTCCCTTTGAGGGGCGGGTTTTGTTTTTGCCCTCACCCTAGCCCTCACCCTGAGGGAGAGGGGATCAGCTGAGGGGCGGGTTTTGTTTTACCCTCACCCTGGCCCTCTCCCAGAGGGAGAGGGGAGAAGGAGGGGGCCTCTCCCTGAGGGAGAGGGGATCAACGGGCGGAGTCGAAGTCATGTTCAAGCCGGTCGATAGCAAGGTGAGCTTTCCGCAGCTGGAAGAAGAGGTGCTCGCTTTCTGGAAAGAGCGGGAGATCTTCCGGAAGAGCGTCGAGGGGCGGGAGGGGTCGCCCCAGTTCATCATGTACGAGGGCCCGCCGACGGCCAACGGGACGCCGGGCATCCACCACGTGCTGGCGCGGGTCTTCAAGGACGTCATCCCCCGCTACAAGACGATGCAGGGTTTCCAAGCGCCCCGAAAGGGTGGCTGGGACACCCATGGCCTGCCGGTGGAACTGGAGGTCGAGAAAGAGCTTGGCCTGAACGACAAGCGGGCCATCGAGGCCTACGGCATCGAGCGGTTCAACCAGCAATGCCGGGAGTCGGTCTTTCGCTACGTACGGGAGTGGGAGCGGATGACAGACCGCATCGGCTTCTGGATCGACATGGAGAACGCCTACGTCACTTTTCACAACTCGTACATCGAGACGGGGTGGTGGATCGTCAAACAGCTCTGGGATGCGGGGCTGGTCTACCACGGTTACAAGACGACGCCCCACTGCCCCCGGTGCGGGACCTCGCTCAGTTCTCATGAGGTCGCGCTGGGATACGACGAGAACACGGTGGACCCGTCGGTGTATGTGAAGTTCAGGGTGGTATCACGCCCAGGCGGAGGGTTGGTCTCCGAAGGGGGACACCCTCACCCTAGCCCTCTCCCTGAGGGAGAGGGAACAGAGAGGGGTGCTCTGCGGGAAGGAGAGGGAAGAGAGAGGGGCCCTCTGCCTGAGGGAGAGGGAACAGAGAGGGGCGCTCTGCGTGAAGGAGAGGGAAGAGAGAGGGACCTTCTCCCTGAGGGAGAGGGAGAAGAGGGGGGGCCCCTCCCTCAAGGGGGTGGGGATGCATTCGTGCTGGCGTGGACGACGACGCCGTGGACGTTGCCGGGGAATACCGCCCTGGCAGTGGACCCGGCGGCGACCTATGTGGTGGCTGAGTGCGCAGGGGAGCGGCTGATCCTGGCCGAGGCGTTGCTGGAGCAGGTGTTTCGGGGCGCGGGGTACCAGGTGCA
>CAZPYZ010000190.1:0-7534 GCA_964590215.1 uncultured Dehalococcoidia bacterium
AACTGGTCAAGCTCGCATCGACGACGCCTGACTGCCTCACTGTCATGAGCACCCATGGGCGATCCGGTTTTGCCCGCCTCGTTCTCGGCAGCGTCGCTGACGCCGTGGTCCGGCAGGCGGGGACCCCGGTACTGCTGTACCGGATGCCGGTCCCTGCTGGGGGACTCCCTACTTAAGGGCCCGCAGCGTCATGCTGCTCACCCGCACCCCTTCCAGGTCGCCCCACTCAACCGGATGCTCGTCCAGGACCTCGATTCGCTGGAATCCCGCACCTCGCAAGGTGGCGAAATAGGCTTCCTTATCGAGGGATCCTGAAGCGCAGGCGCTCCACGAGTCCAACCGTGCCCGCAGTTCGTCGGGCACCGGCCGGTCCGCAACGGTATCGGCTATCACCAGCCGTCCCCGGGCCCGCAGCACCCGGAACACTTCCCGGTAGACTGCGGCTTTGTTAGGGGCCAGGTTGACCACGCAGTTGGAGATCACCAGATCCACGGAGCCTGTTTCTACCGGGAGGTGCTCTATCTCCCCCAGCCGGAACTCGACGTTCGGGAGGCCCACCTGCGCGGCGTTCCCTCGCGCCAGCCGGACCATCTCCGGTGTCATATCTACCCCGATCACCCGTCCTTCTGGCCCGACCCGTCGCGCCGCCAGGAAGCAGTCGATGCCACCGCCACTCCCCAGATCGAGCACCGTCTCGCCGCGCCGGACGTCGGCGAGGCCGACGGGGTTGCCGCACCCCAGAGACACCCCGGTCACGCTGGCCGGTAGCCCTGCCAGGTCCTCGGAGCCGTAAGCAGTGCCACAACTGCCCGTGGCGCACGGGCCCGGACCGCAGCAAGAGGCATCTTCCGAGGCTGGAAGCACCTCCAGAGCCATCAGCCCTTCCTGGGCCTTGCCAGCATAGCGTGCGCTGACCGCTTCTCGGATCGCATCACCCGACCCGCCAGACTCCGTGGCCATCACTGTGCTCCTTTCCTCAGCGGGCCTGAAAAGTCCCTTCAACCTGGTCTCCAGTTCTCGCAGGGCGTGCCAGTCGACGCAGTAACTGGTCGCGGGACCGTCGATGATGCCTCTGATCAGTCCCGCCTCTTTCAGAACCTTCAGGTGTCCCGAGACGGTGGATTGTGCGAGGGGCAGCAGGTCTACCATTTCGCCGCAGATGCACCCATCCTGGTCCGCCAGCACCCCGAGGATCCGAAATCGGGCCGGATTCCCCATGGCTCGCAACGCCCGCACGGTATGCGCTTCATCAGGCGTTAACCCCAACTGCTTCATGACCCTGCGTCTTATCGTAAAAAAACGATTTATCAGAGAATACCCGACGGACGCGCGCCGCGTCAAGTTGCTTGACACTCTCGCGCCTGCCTCCCTATCATGCGGGCGCCCTGCGGAAACCCCAGTGCGCTCAACCTCAGTGATACCCCAACCTCAGTGAAGGCTGACGCGGCTCGCCTGAACGCGCTCCTGGGCGGGGCCACTCGGTACGCGGTTCCCTACTTCCAGCGCTCCTACAGCTGGGAACGGGCGCAGTGGCAGACCCTGTGGGAGGATATCTCCGAGCTATACGCCTCCGATCCTTCCCATGACCACTTCCTGGGGTCGGTCGTCCTGCTCACTGAACCGAGCTCCGAGCGTAACCCAGCGGGCCGCGCGCGAGCGGAGTCCGAACGCGAGCAGCGCGTCCTTTTGATAGACGGGCAACAGCGGCTCGTGACCCTCTCCCTGATCCTGGCCGCAGCGCGGGACACGGCGCGCGCGGTGGAGTTGCCCCTGGCTGAGCACCTCCACAGCACCTACCTCCTTCGTGAGCACGCGCCAAGAATCCTGTGCACCTACCAGGACCGCGGCGCCTTTTCCAGCGTGATCGCCGGCCAGGAGCAGCCAGAGTTCTCCCGCATCAATGAGGCCTACCGGTATTTCAGGGGAGCCGTTGGCGTCTCCCTGGAAAAAGGCCTCGGCCTCGACCAACTGGCGCAGACCATCCTTTCCCGGCTCACCTTCGTGGTGATCACCCTCAGGCCGGAAGACAATCCCTACCGGATCTTCGAGAGTCTCAACGCGAAGGGGATGCCCCTCACCCAGGGCGATCTCCTACGTAACTATTTCTTCATGCGCCTTCCCGCGGCCGAACATGACGCCTGTTACCGGGATGTCTGGCTCCCCATGCAGACCCGCCTCGGAGACTCTTTCGACGAATTCATGCGGGACGCGCTGGTGAAGGAGGGGTCGGTTGTTCGGGACGACGAAGTGTACCAGGGCTGGCGGCAGCGGCTGGCCCCTCGAAGCGCGGAGGAGGTCAAGTCGGCTCTGAAGGAGCTGGCCGCCGCCGCGGCAGACTATGATGGCCTCCTTCACCCCCAGCGCGAGCCCGACCCAGGCGTCCGGCGCCGTCTCGAGCTCATGACCACTTGGTCAAACGCCGCGTTCCATTCCCTCCGCCCATTCCTCCTCCAGCTGTATGCCGAATACAAAGGGGGTGGCATAGACGGCGCGTCGGTAGAGCAGGTCTTGCTGGCCGTTGAATCCTTCCTGGTGAGGCGTCTCTTCGTCTCCACGCCGCCAGCCGATGAGAGCCGGCTCTTGATTGAGCTGTATCAGCACAGCCCGGCCAGACCTTCGCCTGGCTCGAAAGGAGCGGCGTTTTGGGAGGCCCTCTCTCGCCCGGAATGGGGCTGGCCCGGCGACGAGGAGTTTCGGGAGGCCGTGGTGCGTTGCCCGCTGTTTTTCCGGAGTCATCCAGACCAGCGGCGCTTGGTCATGAAAGCCCTGGAGGAGAGCTATCCCCACCCGTGGCAACCCAACTATGGAGGTCTGGAGATCGAACTGGTGGCGCCCCTCCTGGTCCGGCCTGACTGGCTTGCGGAGCTGGGAGGCGACGAAGACCTCCACTGGCGTTTGGTGGGGACCTTGGGAAACCTGACCTGGGGCCGGCGCGGCGCTTCCTACAGCCTAACCCCCGCCGAGCGCAAACGGGAACTCGCCCAGCTGGGACGCTTTGGCCTGCAGCTCTCCAGGGACCTGGCCAACAAAACACCCTGGACCGCGAACATGATCCAGGACCGTTCCCGAAACCTGGCGGACAGGGCGGTGGCGGTCTGGCCGGGACCGCGCCGTTAGACGTGACGGCTGATACGTGGCCATCCCTCCGTTCACGCATTACGCATTACGCATCACCCATCTGCCCATAAGTCGGTACGGATAGATGCCCCCTCCCCTCGTAATTGCCAACTGGAAGATGCACACCACCCTGGAGGAAGCCCTGACCCTGGTTCAGGGCATGGTCCCCGGCCTCGGAGGATTGACGGGGATTGAGATCGTCCTCTGCCCGCCTTTCCCTTGGCTGACAGAGCTCTCCCGGCTGCTTGTCGGGACGGGTCTGGCCCTCGGCGCCCAAAACATGCACTTCGACGATCGGGGAGGCTTCACGGGCGAGGTGTCGCCCCTGATGCTCAAGGGCCTTTGCCGGTACGTGCTACTGGGCCATGCGGAGCGGCGCGTGCACTTCCATGAAACCGACTGGCTCATCAACCAGAAGCTCCTCGCGACGCTCAGACATGGTCTCACGCCGGTCCTGTGTGTCGGTGAGACCGCGGACCAGCTGGAGCACGGCGAGACGGCAGCAGTGGTCAGCGGCCAGTTGGAGGCCGCCCTCAAAGAAGTCGTTTCCGGTTCCCGGATCGTAGTGGCCTATGACCCCGTTTGGGGCACCATGGGCATGGCATCTCCCCCCACGCCACGGGACATCAACGAGATCTGCGGGTACCTCAGACAGATCGCCGGCGACACAATCAACGGGGAGGTCCGAGTGCTCTATGGGGGGCCGGTCACGTCAAGAAACATCGAGGAGGTAGCGGCACAGCCCGAGGTCGACGGAGTGCTGGTCGGCAGCGCCAGCCTGAGGGCGGAGGACTTCGTTGCGATTGGGAGGGCGGTGGCCCGAATCGAACGCGAGCGGGGCCCCTGATGTATCATCACTGAGTGGCCCTCAACCAGGAGTGCGGCCGGAAAGCCGCACTCAGTCGAGGGAGGCGGGGCAAACGACCGCTGCGTGAACCTGGGGTCTCGGGCGCAGCCCCAGTGTCACCGGCTTTCCGGCCGTGCTTCTAGGCATGAGAGCAACGTAGCGCGGGTCCTTGTGGCCCGCACGCGGAGGCGGGGGACAAGCCCTCGCGTTACAAATCATCACAAGCAGTGAGGATGGGATAAGGAGTAACGCACGTGGCGAAGCTAGATTTTGCCCTCTGGGACGCGGTGGGAGGCTACTCCCCCAAGAAGGACGTCATGGCCGACGTCTACGACGAGCATATCCGCCTGGCCCAACGGATCGAAGAGCTGGGGTGGCACTCGTTCTTCACCATCGAGCACCAGAACGTCCGCCCTATCACCGCTCCCACGGTGTTTCTGACCGCCATCGCCCGAGCGACCAGCACCCTGCGCATCGGGACCATGATGTGGCAGCTCCCCTTCCATCACCCGATACGCCTGGCCGAAGAGGTGGCGATGCTGGACCACCTCTCTCGAGGCCGGGTGGAGTTCGGCACCGGCATTGGGGTCCACGAGCACGAGTTCATCCGCTGGGGCGTCGACTTCTACCAGCGGGCGGCCATCAGTGAGGAGGTCATCAAGATCGTCAAGATGGCGTGGACTCAGGACGAGGTCACCTTCGACGGCAAGTACTTCCATTTCGACGAGGCACTCCCGCAACCCAAGCCCTACCAGAAGCCTTATCCTCCCATTTGGGCTGCGGTCCATAGCGACGCGGCGGTGGAGTTCGCGGCGCGGAACAACTACAACGTCGCCCAGAACCTGGACACCGACGAAGTCATCGCCCGCAAGTTCGATCTCTACCGGCAGATATGGAGGGAGTGCGAGCACGCGGGGCCGATGCCGCGAGTCTTCTTACAGCGCCAGGTGCACGTGGCCGAGACCGACGAGAAGGCCCACGAAGAGGCCCGTCCCTTCCTGGCAACCCATGAAGGAGGACCGGTGCCCGTGCGCGGCGGCGCCGTCGGCGAAACCCGGATCGGTTGGGGCACGAACCCCCGGGGGATGGGCCGCGACAGCGAACGGCCGGATGACAAGGCTAGGGGCATAACCATGCAGCGGGCCGCGCAGGACTACCAGTTCAGCCTGGACAACGGTCTCGCTCTGGTCGGGAGCCCGGAGACGGTAATACGGAACCTGCAAGAAGGCCAGAAGAAGATTGGCTACGATATCTTCTGCACCAACCACGAGATCGGCGGCATGCCAAAGGAGCTGGTGCTGAACTCCATCGAGCTCTTCGGCAAAGAGGTCATCCCGGCGTTCAAGTAAGCATGACCTCACCCGACGCGCAAACCGGGTCGTACACGGCGCGGTTTGGACGCTCGTCCACCTGGTGGGCGAGCGTTCTCTTGGCCGTGCTGGCGCCCGCCGTCCTGCTGCTCCTGACCGCCGCCGCAGCCGCGGTATCGCCCTGGTCCAGAGTGGGGGCCGTCGTCCTCGCTGGAGGCGTAGCGGGGTTTTGGTTCTTCAAACGCTCCTCGCAGAAGCTGCTGCATATCCTTCCGGACCGGATCCGGTACGAGCAGGGGCAGGTGGTCCGGGACTTGCCTTTCGACAACCTGGGAGAGATTGACGTCCGGCGCGGCCCTGAGCACCTCAACCTGGACGGCGGGCCGCTGCTATCGAGGGCGTGGTGGCTGGACCTGTGGGAGCGAGGCGCAGAGGGACCGATGCGGCTGCCGCTGCATCACCTGCACTACTGGGATGCAGCAGTGCTTGCTGTACTGCTGGCGGCAAGAGCCCCGGCCGGCGCGCCGACGGCCGCGTTCGCGCTCCTGGCCGGCAGTTCGGCGGAGTTGCTAAAGGAGCGGACCGGTCCGGCGAGGGGGCCGCTGGGGAAGAGCGCGTTTCCTTCCGGTTTCGACTCGCGGCGCGCCCATCCTAGAGGCAGGGCGTTCTAGCTACGTTAGGTTACCGCCAGTGCGGACGGCGAGTCCTTGGGAGCGCAGGCTTCCAGCCTGCACCCGGCTCCACCGCGGGCAAGATGCCCAGGGCTCGGCTCGATCCCCTCGTCCCGTAGCCATCGCATGACCCGTTCCCGGAGCCGGCCATCGCGAAACTGGCACCAGCGCTCTCGTTCCTCGGCGTGGTCCAGCAAGACGTCCTTGAAGCGGCGAAAAGCCCCTCGCCCGCGAATGGCTCCCCAGAGACGGTTCTGAAGGCGCTGCTCGGGAACCGTATCGATCAAGTCCTCCATGTCCCGGTACGCCTCCGAGGACTCTTCGGGATCAACGGCGCAGCACCGCCCCGAGCGTTTGAATCAATGGGCTGGCTCATTCATACCGCCAAGTTCGCCGGTCATGCTAAGGCATGGCCCAGGTGGCTCCGTCCCACCGTTACCGGATCCGGCTCCCGGGCCACCACCGCTATGCCGGCGCCCGCTTGCGCGAGGGCCACGGCCCTGCCCAGCCCTTGAGCGCCTCCGGTAACCATGGCGACTCTACCTTCGAGGTTGAAACTCGGCGTCTTGCACTTCCGCGGGTCTGTCTGACAACGCCTGGCCGATCTGCCGTCATTTTCCGATGGCCCTCTGGCAACCCACCACCGCCTGAAACATCTGGTGGATGGTCGACCCGCTGTTGCCGCCTCGGGCGACGCCGCCGCCGGGCAGGTGAATCCATCCGTTCAGGTAGGCCGCCCCGGTCACCCCGTGCACCGGCGTGGGGATCGGTTCCAGGCTCTGCCACGAATCGGTCCACGGGTCGTAGACGTCGTTATCGGCGAATACCCCCTGAGGATGGGCGTCGTTCCCTTCACCCCCGAACACGTAGAAGCAGCCCCGGGCCGCGATGCCGTTGATGCCGGCGCGCGGGGAGGGCATTGAGGCCGCCCGTTCCCAGGTACCCGTGGATGGGTCGTACACCTCGACCATGTCGGTCATCTCGCTGCCCACGCCGCCGCCGAACCGCCCGCCGGCCACGTAGAGCCGGCCCTCGATGGCCGCCGCTGCCAGGTGGTTCCGCTGGGTCGGCAGATCGGGCAGCGCCTCCCAATCGTCGGCGGCAGGGTCGTACACGGCGAAGTCATGCCCCTGGGGCGGGCGTCCGCCTGCCACGTAGATCTTCCCGTCGATGACGCCTGCCGCGCCGGCACTCCGGGCCGTCAGCATCGGTGATTTCGCGGACCACTGGTTCGTCCCAGGGTCGTATTCATACAGGGTGTCGAGGTAGACACCCTCGCTGGCGATGCCGTTCGCGCTGATCTCGCCTCCAATGACGTAGAGCCGTCCGTTCGCGGCGGCGGCCACAGCATGGTGGACGGGTTGGGGCACTGGCGCCGCGTAGGACCAGGCCCCCGTCTCCGAGTCATAGACCTGCACGGTGTTGACGTAGACCCGGGTCGAGGGGTAGCCGCCGATCACGTACACCTTGCCGTCCAGCTCGGCGATCGCGATCTCAGAGTTGGGCGCGGGCAGGGGTGGCCCCTCGGCCCAGATCGTCTCCTGGGGCTCGACCTTCCCCGGGGCCATCGCCATCAGGGCCACCAACGC